>JAURFH010000072.1 GCA_030834415.1 Verrucomicrobiota bacterium
CAAAAGCTTGTTTTGTGGTCACGAAACCGGGCGTCAATCCGCGAGCCATATCAAACAGACGGTGGATGGAGGGGACATCATCCAGATAACCGGCAAAGCCGATGCACGGGAGCTTCTTTTGTTTGCAGAGACGGGCGATTTCACCGACGCCCTTGCCCATAGTTGAGGATTGATCCAGAGCACCTTCACCGGTGATGATCAGATCGGTTTTGGCCAAGTGCTTTCGTAGTTGGCAGTGTTTGGCAACAATCTCGAAGCCGGATTCCGGTTTGGCGCCGAGGAAGGCGAGCAGGCCATAGCCCAAACCACCAGCGGCACCGGCACCGGGAGTCTTGGCGAAGTCCAAGGCGTGATCGCGCTTCAAGACTTTGACGAGCTGCTTCATGCAGGCGTCGGCCAGCGGGAAATCTTCGGGACGGAGGCCCTTTTGTGGACCGTAGATACGGCTGCATCCTTTGGGGCCTAGGAGTGGGTTCTGGACATCGACGGCAACGGTGAGTTGCCGGAAAAGGCGGCGCTTCTTGGGCGGGATGATCTTGGCCAACTGATCGAGGCCGGTCCAATCACTGATGGAGGAACCATCTGGGCGAAGGAATTTCCAGCCGAGGGCTTGGGCCATGCCGAAGCCGGCATCATTGGTGGCGCTACCACCCAAGCCGACGATGCACTTGGTGGCACCTTGTTTGGCGGCGGCGGCCAAAACATCACCCAAGCCGCGACTATCCATCTGGAATGGATGGAACTTACCCTTGGGCAACATGCCCAGACCGATGACTTTGGCAGACTCTACGATCGCGGTTTTCGACTTAGGTTCCCACTGCCATGGGGCTTGGTGAGGGCGATGGGCGGCATCGCGAGTTTTCACTTGTTTCGTTTTTGCGCCGATAGCTTGGCCGATCACTTCACCGAAACCGTCGCCGCCGTCACTCATGGGGAGCAGGGTCAAGATGTCGTGATGGCGGCTCTGTTGCCAACCTTTGGCCAGAGCAGTGGCAACCTGTTGAGCCGTGAGGCTGCCTTTAAACTTGTCGGGAGCAATCAATACACGCAAGGACATGGCGGGCAATTAACAAGGGGATTTGGGTCCTAGCCAAGTGCAAATCTCGTCAATCAAGCAAAGGCTGCCAGTTGACGGGCGGTGGAATGCATGATTACATACTGGCATCGTTAAAGCAATTTTTGACTAAATATGGAAAAACCTAAAATTATCGCGTATTTGAAGCCGTCCTGCGGCTGGAGCAATGGTGTGCGGGCGGTCATGCGCAAGTATGAGCTGCCTTACGAAGACCGTGACATCATCAATGACCCGATGCAACGGCAGGAGATGATCGAGAAGTCCGGGCAGATGCTGAGCCCTTGCGTGGAGGTGAACGGTCACATGTTGCCTGATATCAGTGGTGAAGAGGTGGAAGCCTATCTGCTGGCGAACAGTCTGGTGGGGGCAAATGACAAGACGCCTGATGCACCAATCAATCAGCCCTGCGCCCACGAGATGCCGGGGGCTTTCCCGTTGAATTTTAAGCGTTAATATTCGCTTATCCATGAACGCGAAGGTGGCAACGCCTTCGCGTTTTCTTTTGCCTTGGCTCCCTCGGAAGATTATGCCTTAGCCAGGTGATGGCGGAGCAAGATAGGGCCATGCACCAAGATTGCGCCATTCCTAATGGGACACGACAAGCAGCGGGCTAACGCAGCCAGTGACGAACAAGAGCAGGGTTCCTTTGAACGACTGTTCGATCTCTCGCTGGATATGATGTGCGTCACCGGGGTAGACGGACAGTTTCGCAAGCTGAACCGGGCGTGGGAACGGGTGTTGGGCTGGCGGAGGGAGGATCTGCTATCCAAGCCATTCATTGAATTCATCCATCCTGAAGATCAGGCACGCACGCTGGAGATGTTTCAGCGGCAGAAGGGAGGCCGGGATGTTGTTCATTTCGAAAACCGTTACCGCTGTGAAAACGGGAGTTATCGTTGGTTGTCCTGGACATCGCCAGCAGTTCGCCCCGGCAGTGACGATCTTTATTGCATCGCCCGGGACATCACGGAGCAGAAGGTCAATGAAGATGCCTTGATGCTGGTGGCCAAGACGACGGGTTTTCGGGGTGACGATTTCTTCCAGACATTGGTCCAGCATCTGGCAAAGTCGCTGCAGGTAAGGTGGGCGATGGTAGGGGAGTTTATCGGCAGGCCGCCAGACCGGGTAAAGATGCTATCCTTTTGGTGCGGCAAGGAGCATGGCGAGTGTTTCGAGTATGCGTTGGCAGGCACCCCTTGTTCGGTGGTGGTGCGGGGGGAGATATGCCTGTATCCGCGAGCCGTACAAAAGGCGTTTCCCAATGATAAGCCGTTAAAGGAATTGGGGGTGGATAGTTACATGGGGTTGCCATTGCTGGACCGGGCAGGGAGGCCACTGGGACTACTAGTGGTGATGGATGACAAGCCCATGCCGGATGAGTTCGCCAAGCGGACCATTCTGGAAATATATGCCCAGCGGGCGGGCTTGGAGTTGGAACGGTTAAGGAGTGAGGAGCGGCTCTATCTGGAAAGTTCTTTTCGGGAGATGGTGATCGACAATGCAGGGCAGGGCATTTGCGTCTGCCAGCAGATTCCTGATCACCCTTTTATCCGGTTCACGGTCTGGAACCAGCGGATGCGGGAAATCACGGGTTACACGCTGGAAGAGATCAACCGGCTGGGGTGGTATCAAACGGTCCATAAGGATGAGAAAACACAGCAGCGTTCGGTGGCACGGATGCGGCAGATGAAGGCCGGGATCGAATTGAACGGGGAAGAATGGGAAATCACCGGCAAGGATGGGGGCAAGCGGCAGTTGCTCATCACCACGCGCAAGATCAGCAAGCCAGAAGAGGCGATCCGGACGCTGGCGGTGATGCAGGATATCACAGAGCGCAAGGCGGCTGAGCGCAAAGCCCGGGAGAGCGAAGCCATCCTGCGGGCGGCGTTCGATCATGTGCCGTTTGATTTCTGGATCATGGACCAGCAGGGACGGCATGTGCTGCAAAATGCGGTCTCGAACAAGTTCTGGGGGGAGCTTTCCAAACGTCCGCCGGAGGAATGGCCGGTCTCGGAAGAAGTCCGAAAGAAGTGGCAGGAGAATAACGAACGGGCCTTGCGGGGGGAAGTGGTGCTGGGCGAAGTCCATTACGAGCATCAGGGCAAGGCTCACTTCTTTTACAATATCCTCGCGCCAATCTGGGTGGAGGGACAGCAGCAGGGGTATCTGGGGGTCAATATCGACATCTCGGACCAGAAGCTATCGGAGGCGGCCATGCGGGCAAGCGAGCGCCAGCTGCTGGCATTTGTCGATAACAGCCCGGCGCTGATCTTCATCAAAGATTTGGAAGGCCGTTACCTGCTGGTGAATTCGAGATTTGCCGCCGCCTTTGGGCTTAGGAGAGAGGAAATCCAAGGCAAATTTGACAGGGACTTTTCGACGCCTGAGGAATTTGAAAAGTATCGGGCCCACGACCAGCGCATCATGGAAAGCGGGCAATCGCTGGAGAGCGAGGAATGGGCGACGCTGCCGGATGGACCGCACTGTTACATGGTGTCGAAATTTCCACTTACGGATGCCCATGGGAAAATCACCGGGTTCTGCGGGATCGCGACGGACATGACTGACCGCCGGAAAGTGGAAGATGCACTCCGGCGCTCGGAAAAGCGCTACCGGCAACTCGTTGAGACGGCGCGAGATCTGATATTTACACTTTCCCCAGAGGGCATAGTGATATCTCTAAACAACGCACTTTCCCAGGCCACGGGCTGGGTGGTGGATGATTGGCTGGGCAAGCATTACTCGGAGACGTTGCCGGATGAAGTGAGGGAAGAGGCTGAAGTCCAGTTCGCGCGCGCGTTGGCCGGAGAGCGGATGCCGTTGTTTGAGTTGCCGCTCAAGACCAAGGATGGGGGAATGATCACCATGGAGGTGACCATCACACCACTGATGGAAGGCGAAAAAGTGGTCGGACTGTTCGGGGTGGGGCGTGATGTCACGGACCGCAAACGGATGGAAAGCGAGTTGCGCCAGTTGCAGAAGATGGAGTCGGTGGGGCAACTGGCGGCGGGAGTAGCCCATGATTTCAACAATATCCTTACCGTCATCCAGGGAAATACGTCGTTACTGCTGGCCAACCAGCCGGAGCCTGGGCAGCAGGATTTGCTGGATCAAGTGTTGGATGCCAGTCAGCGTGCGGCCAATCTGACCAAACAGTTGCTGGCTTTCAGCCGTAAGCAGGTGCTGCAACGCAAGCTGATGAACCTCAATGAGGTGAGCAGCCAGATGACGCAAATGCTGGATCGCATCTTGGGCGAGGATATCACCCTCGAGTTCCAGTACGATACGGATCTGCCATATATCAAGGCGGATATCAGCATGATCGAGCAGGTGATCCTGAACCTGGCGGTCAATGCTCGTGATGCGATGCCGAAGGGCGGGTATCTGCGCATCAGCACGGAAGCCGTCGCGATTGATGCGGCATATTGCCGTCACCAGCCGCAGGCAACGCCGGGAGAATTTGTACGACTGAGCGTGTCGGACACTGGTTCCGGGATATCACCGGAAAATTTGACACTTATTTTTGAGCCGTTCTTCACCACCAAAGAATTCGGCAAGGGGACCGGACTCGGACTGGCGACAGTTTACGGAATCATCAAGCAGCATCAGGGCTGGGTGGAAGTGGATTCCACCATCGGGAAGGGCACGGTCTTCCGCATGTATCTTCCGGCTGTCGAAGCTGCGCCGACAGGGAAAACTGAGGCATTGTCAAAATCCACTTCGCCCGACAAAAAGGGGTTTGAGACCATTCTTGTAGTGGAAGATGACGGGATGGTGCGGCGGATGCTGGAAACCATGCTTTCCATGGGCGGGTATAATGTCCTTTCAGCCGCCTCAGGGGCGGAGGCGTTGCAAGTTTGGAAGACCCAAGGCAGCAAGGTTAATCTCCTGCTGACGGATATGGTGATGCCGGGTGGAATCACCGGCAAGGAACTGGCTGAGGAGCTTCGCCTCGAGCGACCGACCTTGCGCGTATTGATCAGTAGCGGGTATTCGAGCGAGCTGGTCTCCGGTGGAGAAGCTCTCCCGCCCAAGACGTGGTTTTTGGCCAAGCCGTATACGCCGAGTGAATTGCTGCAGAAGGTGCGGATATCATTGGATGAATAACGCAGGGCGAGGAGATCAAGAGCCTAAGGAAAGCCCAAGCTTCAAAAGAAGCTCAAAGAGCAAATGAGGATGCTGCCGGATGGCTGTTGATTCTTTGTTTGATGCTGATGCTCAAGGGGTTTCGATGAGGTGTTTTTATTCTTGAAATTATTTTGACGAATCAACGATTTTGGGTGACAATATTTTGAGTTCGCATAAGCGAACAACTGAGGATCAAGGAACCTCAAAAGCCCCTGATAAGGCAAAGCGATGTGGAGTCGTGTCTTTATGCGGGGAAAACTGATAAAAAGGAGGAATTATGGAGGGGATTGCTGGGGAAACATCGAACATCGAACGCTTGAGATTGAACATCGAATCTGGGAAATCGAGGGCGAGGACGAGAACGACGACGAGGAGGATTATCGGAGTAAAAAAAGTTCTCGCGTGAAAGGGTGGCTTTACGCAACATGCGCCCTTCGATTCCGCGGTTGCGGCCGTGCTGACAATGAAAGCTAAGATCATCATCACTCCGAAAAAGGCTGTTCTCGACCCACAAGGTCAGACGGTAGAACGCGCGCTGGCCCATATGGGTTATCAGGGCGTGGGTAAAGTCCATGTGGGCAAGTACCTCGAGATCGAGGTGGAGGGCGACAAAGCAACCCTCGAGAAGCAACTCGATGAAGCTTGCCACAAGTTCCTGAGCAATCCTGTCATCGAGGATTACAAGTTGGAGATCGTAGACTAACCGAGCGCCATTCAGCCCTGACTGACCATGAATTTTGCGGTGCTACAATTTCCGGGTTCGAATTGTGACCAAGACTGCGTGCATGTTTTGAAGAACGTGCTGGGCCAATCGGCCAAGCTGGTCTGGCACAAGGACACTTCGCTCGGCGAAGTGGATGCGGTGCTGGTGCCGGGCGGGTTCAGCTATGGCGATTACCTGCGCACCGGTTCCATCGCCCGGTTTAGTCCGGTGATGCAGGCGGTGCAGCAATTCGCCGCTAACGGCGGTCATGTGCTGGGTATTTGCAACGGGTTCCAAATCCTTTGCGAGGCGGGTTTGTTGCCGGGAGCGCTGGTGCGGAATCGCTCACTCCAATTCCGTTGCGAGCAAGTCTACCTGAAGACCGTGACGAAGAACTCGCCGTTCACGAATCAGGTGGCTGACGGCAAGCTGATGCGGGTGCCGATCGCGCATGGTGAGGGTTGCTATTTTGCCGATGAGGAAACGCTGGCCAAGATGAATGCCAATGGACAGGTGCTTTGGCAGTATTGCGATGTGAACGGCAACCTGACGGATGATGCGAACCCGAACGGCTCGCTGCAAAATATCGCCGGGGTCTGTAATGAAGCGAAGAATGTGGCCGGTTTGATGCCGCATCCGGAGCGTGCCAGCGAGGCAATCCTAGGTGGCGATGATGGCAAGGCGATCTTTGAGAGCCTGATCCATGCGTTACAGAACAAGGGTGCTGCGAAAGCCGCGTAAGTAAGATTTTAAATTTAGATTTTGGTTCCTGAAATGAGCGATCCCGCCATCACGCCAGAGTTGGTCAAGAAGCATAACCTGACGCCGGAAGAGTTTGCCCGCGCCGTCGATATCCTTGGGCGCGAGCCCAATTACACCGAGTTGGGCATCTTCTCGGTGATGTGGAGCGAACATTGCTCCTACAAGAACACCCGGCCGGTGCTCAAAGGGTTTCCAACCAAGTCCCCGAAGATTCTCGTGGGGGCAGGTGAGGAGAACGCTGGTGTAATCGATATCGGTGATGGATTGGCGATCGCGTTCAAGATCGAGTCCCACAATCACCCTAGCGCAGTGGAACCATTCCAAGGCGCGGCGACGGGTGTAGGCGGCATCATTCGTGACATTTTTACCATGGGTGCGCGTCCAGTTTGCGCGTTGAATTCATTGCGTTTCGGTGAATTGAAATCCGCAGAAGTGCGGCATCTGTTCAGTGGCGTGGTGGAAGGTATCGCCCATTACGGTAACTGCTTTGGTATTCCTACCGTGGGTGGAGAGGTTTATTTCGACGATTGCTATGCGGGTAATCCGCTGGTGAACGCGTTCTGCCTGGGCGTGTTGCGTCATGAGCAGATCGCTCGTGGTGCGGCGAAGGGTATCGGTAACCCAGTCTTCTACGTGGGACCAGCCACAGGTCGTGACGGTTTGGCGGGGGCTGCGTTTGCTTCCCAAGATTTGACGGATGAGTCATCCGAGCAGCAACGCGGGGCGGTACAGGTGGGTGATCCGTTCATGGAGAAGCTAGTGATGGAAGCCGTGCTGGAATTGCTGGCTACTGATGCGGTGACTGGCATTCAAGACATGGGTGCGGCGGGCTTGACTTGCTCGACTTGTGAAACGGCAGCCCGAGCGGGTACGGGTATCGAGATCGAACTCGATAAAGTTCCGCAACGCGCGCCGGGTATGAGCTCCTACGAGATCATGCTGTCGGAATCCCAAGAGCGCATGCTGGTCATCGTGAAGAAGGGGCGCGAGGCTGAGGTGCAGCGGATTTTTGACAAGTGGGATTTGCCGTGGTCTGAGGTCGGCGCGGTGACGGATACGGGCCGGATGGTGGTGCGGCATCACGGAGTCGTGGTGGCCGATATCCCGGCCTCCAAATTGACCGATGATGCGCCGTTGTATCATCGCGAATCCAAAGAGCCCGCATACTTGCAAGTGGTGCGCGCTTTCACGATCGATCAGATTCCGACGCTCAGCAACCCGACAGAGAACCTGAAGTCCTTGCTTTCTTGGCCGTCCATCGCCTCGAAGAACTGGGTGTATCGTCAATACGACCACATGGTGCGTGATGGTTCGGTGGTCTGCCCGGGATCGGATGCTGCAGTGGTGCGTATCAAGGGAGATTCGTTGCCGATGTTGCCTGCGGATTCCACGAAGAATAATGACGCGGTGCCGGAGAAGTTCATCGCGATGTCGGTGGACTGCAACGCTACCTACGTCTATCTCGATCCGTATGAAGGCGGCAAAATCGCCGTCGCTGAAGCGGCTCGTAACCTCGCTTGCTCTGGTGCGACCCCGCTGGGTTCGACGGATAACTTGAATTTTGGTAACCCGCACAATCCAGAGCTGTTCTATCAGTTGAAGGAATCGGTTCGTGGTGTGGCGGAAGGTTGCACGGTATTCAATGCGCCGGTGACCGGCGGTAACGTCAGTCTCTACAACCAGAACCCGCAAGGGGCAGTGGACCCGACCCCGACGGTGGCGATGGTGGGGCTTATCGAGAAGGCTGAGCACATCACCACGCAATGGTTCAAGGATGAGGGCGATGCCATCATCCTGCTGGGTGACTTGGTGGATGCCGGGGATCAGTTGCAGGGCTTGGGTGGCTCAGCCTATCTGAAGGTGGTTCACGGGATGAAGACCGGCACTCCGCCGAAATGCGATCTGCAAAAAGAGAAGCAGGTTCATGAAGCGATTCTTGCCCTGATCTACAGTGGCGATGTGAAGAGCGCGCATGATTGCAGTGAGGGTGGCCTCGCCGTGGCGGTGGCGGAATCCTGCATCTCCGGTTACCCGGCGCGTAACACGCCGCGCTTGATCGGTGCCAGCTTGGACCTCAGTGCCTTTGACAAAGCGCGATTGGATGCGATTCTCTTTGGCGAAGCCCAGGGCCGCATCGTTTTGTCGGTCGCCCAAGTAAATGCGGTGAAAGTGGTGGAACGCGCCAAGTTGCTGGGTGTTTCCGCGACGATTATCGGCAGTGTCGGCGGCACGGACCTGACCATCAAGGCAGGCGGACAGGATCTGAAATGGGCCTTGTCCGAGATGCATGACGGCTGGTGGAACAGCATCGCCCGGGCGATGAAATAGCAGAGTGAGACGGATCAACCGGAAACATCTAAGTGTTTCCACCCAAAAACTTTCTCTGTCTTGACTCGGCCATGATGGCTTGAGATTCAAGATAGAACAATTGATGCAGGACTATCCGAAACATTATTGCGGCGTTTTCGGCATTTACGGGCACCCAAATGCTGCCGATCTGACGTACTACGGCCTTTATGCCCTTCAGCACCGCGGCCAAGAGAGCGCGGGTATCGTCACTTGTGACGGGGAGGAGTTCCGCGAGCACAAAGGTATGGGTCTCGTGCCTCAGATTTTCCAGAATGACGTGCTGAAAAACCTTTCCGGCTCGATGGCCGTGGGGCACACGCGTTATTCGACTACGGGCTCATCGCATCTCAAGAATGCCCAACCGCTGATTATCGATTGCTGGCGCGGGCAGATCGCTATCGCGCACAACGGCAATCTGACGAATGCAGCTGTCTTGCGTGATGAACTGGAAGCGAAGGGTCAAATTTTCCAGACGTCCGTGGACAGTGAGATCATCTTGCACTTGATGGCCCAGCCGACCTTGGGCGGGGTGGAGAACAATCTCGTGCAAACGCTGCGCCGTATCGAGGGTTCCTACTCGCTCGTCATCATGACGGAGCAGGAGCTCATCGGTGTACGTGATCCCCATGGCTTTCGCCCGCTGTCCATCGGACGGGTGGGGGATGCTTATGTCTTGGCGAGCGAGACCTGCGCGTTTGACCTGATCCAAGCGAAGTTTGTCCGTGACGTGGAACCGGGCGAGATCGTCATCATCAATAAGAACGGGCTGAAGAGCATTCAGGCCTTCCCTGATCAGAAGCGCCGAGCTTTCTGCGTGTTCGAATACGTCTATTTCGCCCGTCCTGATAGCAACATCAGCGGCCGGAACGTCTATCGCACCCGGGTGGAGATGGGGCGTCAGCTGGCACGTGAGTATCCGATCGATGCAGACTTGGTAGTGCCGGTGCCGGATAGCGGTAACTGTGCTGCCTTGGGGTATTCTCTGGAATCAGGCATCCCGTATGAGATGGCCTTCGTCCGTAATCATTACGTTGGCCGCAGCTTCCTGCAACCCACCCAGTTGATCCGCGACTTCAATGTTCGCGTGAAATTGAATCTGGTGGGCGATCTGGTGAAGGGAAAACGCGTCATCATCGTGGACGATTCCATCGTGCGTGGCACTACCTGCCGCACGCGTGTGAACAGCTTGAAGGAAGCTGGCGCAACGGAAGTGCATGTGCTGGTCTCCTGCCCGCCGCACAAGAATCCTTGCGTATACGGCATCGATTTCCCAGATCGTTCCAAGCTGATGGCCGCTAATTATTCCATCGATGAGATCCGCGATTATCTGAACGCAGATTCCCTGGGCTACCTTTCACAGGATGGCATGGTGGCTTCCACGGGCTTGCCGAAGAACAGCTTCTGCATGGCTTGCTACGACGGTGATTATCCTGTCCCGTATGATCCTCTGCTAGACAAGCACATTCATGAGACGCGCCGTCAACGCGCTGAAAGCTTGGGTGACTCACTCAGTAAGGAAGAGATGCAGGCGAAGCTGTTGTGATACTGCAGAGCAGGAGAGTTTAAAATTTTTGATCTGAAATGAAGAAGAAAGCATACGCCGCCGCAGGCGTGGATATCGATCTGGGTAATCGCGTCAAGGCGACCCTGCCGCAGTTGCTCGCCGCCACTCATCGCAAGGAAGTGCTCGGTAAAGTTGGCGGATTTGGTGGTCTCTTCGCGCTCGACGTGAAGAAATACAAGCAGCCGGTGATGGTCTCATCCGTGGATGGCGTAGGCACGAAGCTCAAGCTGGCGTTCGCCATGGACAAGCACGACACCATCGGCGAGGACTTGGTTAATCACTGCGTGGATGATATTGCCGTGCTCGGTGCCGAGCCGTTGTTCTTCTTGGATTATCTGGGAACAGGCAAACTGGAGCCCCATGTCTTCACTGATGTCATCAAGGGTTTTGCCCGCGCGTGCGCCTACAATAATTGCTCGCTCATCGGCGGTGAGACCGCGCAGATGCCGGGTTTTTACCAGGCTGGCGAATACGACGTCAGTGGTACGATCGTAGGTGTGGTGGAGAAATCCCGGATGCTGGATGGCCAAAAGAGCATCAAAAAGGGCGATGTGGTCATCGGCATGGAAGCAAGCGGCCTGCACACCAACGGCTATTCATTGGCCCGCAAGATTTTCTTCGAGAAACTCAAACTGAAACCGAAGAGCAAAGTGGCCGAATTGGGCAACACAATCGGTGATGAATTGCTCAAGGTGCATGTCAGCTACAACAAGGCGGTGCAGACCTTGGTTAAGAAATTTAACAAGTCGGGCAAACCGGATGCGGTCAAGGCGTTCGCTCACATCACCGGCGGTGGTTTCATCGATAATATTCCGCGTGTCCTGCCCAAGAATTGCGATGTCATCATCCGCAAGGGGACTTGGGATATGCTGCCTATTTTCAAGATGATCCAGGCCAAAGGCGGCGTGGATGAAGCTGAGCTTTATCAGGTCTTCAACATGGGTGTCGGCATGGTGTCCATCGTTTCGGCTGATAAGGCTGATGCAGCCTTGAAGACGGTCAAAGCGGCTGGTCACAAGGCGTGGATCATCGGTGAAGTGGCCAAAGGAACTGGCATATCCCAAGTGGTCTAACCTGAGTGGTGTCAGAGTTTTCCGCAATTTAGGCGGAACTGGTTTGGCCAGTTCCGCCTGATTCTTTTTTAGTTACGAATAAAATGATAACCCGGTCGCCAAAGTCACTGCCTGCATTTTGCCTCAGCTTTGTTTGCCTGCTGGCGGTGATGTTGCTAACGGGGTGCCAGAGCTATTCACCAAAGCAAGTCGCACTGCAAAGTGATGTGGAATATGCTCATCCAGAAGGCGTGTCACTGAGGCTGGATGTTTATACTCCTAGGAATATCACTAATCGTGTTCCGGTGTTGGTGTGGATACATGGTGGCGCATGGAAGGCAGGTAGTCGTTCGCCTTGTCCTTTGGCTTTTATGGTCAAAGACGGCTTTGCAGCTGTGAGCATTGAGTATCGTTTCATCGATCAAGCTGCGTTTCCTGCCCAATTACATGACTGCAAAGGCGCAATCCGTTGGATCAAAGCAAATGCAGACCGTTTTAATTTTGATCCGGAAAGGATCGCGGTATTTGGAGCGTCAGCCGGCGGGCATCTGGCAGCTTTGTTGGGGACGACTGCTGAAGTGAAAGACTTGGAAGGAGATGTGGGTGGTAATTTGAGTTATTCGAGCAAAGTCCAGGCGATATGCGCCTTTTACCCGCCTACTGATTTGGATCGTCTGATCACAAATCCTGCATCCCGGACTTCGCCTGATAGCGACATTGGAAAACTGCTAGGGGCACCCCTAGAGAGTAATCCAGATAAAGCAATGCGGGCCAATCCCATCACCTATATCACTCCGAATGATACGCCATTTTATATTCTGCACGGGGACAAGGACCGGGTCGTGCCTTTGGAGCAGAGTGTCTTACTGCATGAGGCTTTGTTGAAAAACGGGGTCGAATCCAACTTGTTTGTCGTACGAGATCGGGGACATGGCATTGGTGCACCGATTGCGGCAGCCCGGCAGATCGTCAAATTCCTGGAGCGGCATTTGCAGACAAATGCTCCCGAAGGAAAACATTGAAACCAGAAGCAAGCCAACGGCGCGAAAAGAGCTTTCCCAGTCTATTGTTAGCGGTTTGAATCACAGCACATGAAGTTATTGGTCATAGGGTCGGGTGGGCGCGAACACGCCTTGGTATGGAAACTGGCACAATCACCTTCCGCCACGAAGATGTGGTGCGCTCCCGGAAACGCGGGGATCGGTGAAGAGAAACTGACTAGCAACGGTTCCATGGTGGAATTGATCGCTATCAGTGCTGAAGACCTGCCCAAGTTGCTTGCTTTCGCCTTGGAGCATAAGCCTGATCTGACGGTCGTAGGACCGGACAATCCGTTGGGTATGGGCATCGTGGATTTGTTCCAGAGCAAGGGGTTGCGCATCTGGGGCCCAAATCAAAAGGGGGCCCAGTTTGAGTCCTCCAAGGTTTTCTCCCAGCAGTTCATGGAGCGGCACGGCATTCCCACGATGAAGGCGGGAACCTTTGCCGATGCCAAGCAGGCCAAAGAGTTCGCTCGTAGTCTCGATGGACGTTGCGCAGTCAAGGCCGATGGATTGGCCTTGGGCAAAGGCGTGTTGCTCACCACCTCAGTGGAAGAAGCGGAGAAAGCCATCGATGAGATCATGGTGGATAAAGCTTTCGGCACCGCTGGTAATAACGTCGTCATCCAGGAACTGCTTGAGGGCATGGAGCTTTCTCTCCATGCGATCGCCGATGGCAAAACGACGAAACTGTTTCCGACCTCCCAAGATCACAAGCGCGCTTTGGACAATGACCAAGGGCTGAACACCGGTGGTATGGGTACGTATTCTCCAGCGCCATTCCTTAACGATGCCGAGTTGGAATCAGTTGGTCAGGCCATCTTGGAGCCTTGGTTGAAAGGGTGCCAGGCCGAGGGGATTGATTTTCATGGCATCATCTATCCCGGCGTGATGCTGACAAAGAACGGCCCCAAAGTGCTGGAGTTCAATGCCCGCTTTGGCGATCCCGAGACGCAGGTCTATCTTACGCGTCTGGAGAACGATCTCTTGGATATTCTCAATGCCAGCGTAGACGGCACTTTGGATCAGGTGACGATGAAGTGGAGTTCCAAGGTGGCTGTCTGTGTGGTGATGGCCTCGGGCGGTTATCCGGGCAGTTATCCGAAGGGTAAAGTGATCACGGGGTTGGATAAAGCCGCTGCTTTGCCTGATACCAAGGTGTTTCATGCCGGCACCACCACGAAAGACGGTCAGATCGTGACTAATGGCGGACGCGTCTTGGGTGTGACTGCTTGGGCGGAGACCTTGATGGAAGCGCGGGAAGCGGCTTACCGTGCCGTGTCCCTGATCGACTTTGAAGGCGCCCAGTTCAGACGGGACATTGCATCCAAAGCATTTCGCTGAGATATTACCGCAAATGAAACGGCTGATTCTATCCGTGGCGCTGCTGGCTTTCACTTTGGCCGGTCGCGCTGCTACACCTGACTTTAAGGAGGTTTATTCCATTCTTAAGACCAATCTCACGCGATTGAGCGATGCGGATCTGCAAAACGCCGCTGTGGATGGATTGCTCAGCCGTTTGGGTAATCGTGCCCTATTGGTCACCAATGCAACCAAGTCGGCTGAAGCAGACGCCCAGCCGCGGGAAGTAGTCACTGCTGCCTCGGTGCTGGAGACTTCCTATGGCTATGTGCGGCTGGGTGATTTGAATGAAGGTGCTGACAAGAAGATTGGGGAAGTGCTCCATGGCTTGACGAGCACGAACAAATATAAGGGCTTGATCCTAGACTTGCGCTTTGCGAAGGGGAATGACCATGCCGGGGTATACAAGGTGGCTGATTGCTTTTTCCCGGGTGACAAAGTCATCGCCACGGTTGAAGGCAAAGCTGAGCGTTCTACCGGTCGCAGTGCTTTGAATGGGATGCCGACAGCAGTGCTGGTGAATCGTAAGACCCAAGATGCTGCGGAAGTTCTCGCAGCATCACTTCGGGCCGGGAAAGTGGGTTTGCTGCTCGGTTCATCCACTGCCGGTGAGCTCAGCCTCTATCGCGACATTCCGTTGTCCACGGGGCAAGTTCTGCGGGTGGCAACTGGTGAGATTAAATTCGAGGACGGTTCAGTCATGCCTTTCAATGGCGTGGTCCCGGATATCAAGGTCAAGGTGAGCCTATTGGACGAGCAGCTCTACCTGGCGGATGCATACAAACTTATCGGGGTGATGGCCACGAATAGCAATCAGACAGCTGCCGCACAGACCCGCATGATCAATGAAGCGGAGTTGGTCCGGCGTCATAAAGAGGGTTTGAACCCGGATGTGGATGTTGTGCCGGTCAAGGAAGGTGAGAAGACCGTGCAGAACGTCATCCGGGATCCTGCATTAGCCCGTGCTTTGGATCTACTCAAGGGTTTGGCCATCGTCAGGGAATATCGGAATAAACGTTAAGCCTGAGGAGGTTAGACAGGTTAAATTGTCCCATTTTAAACATTCTAACGCAATCCGGATTTCACCGTTGACGATTCGAGGTTAGCACCACACTTTTAACGACTTTGATGGCTGGCGAAATCACAATTTTAGTCATTTGCACCGGTAATATTTGCCGTAGCCCCATGGCAGAAGGTTTCTTCCGCGAGGCGGTGAAGGGCAAACCCGGTTTTCGAGTCCTTTCGGCCGGTGTTGGTGCCATGAATGGTCAGGCGCCGAGCGCTCATTCAGTGCGGGCGATGCAGGAGAAGGGCATCGATATCTCGCGCCAGCTCAGCCGGATGGTCACCGGCCAGATTGTGGATCAGGCTGATTACATCTTCGGCATGACCCAGAGTCATCTCGATAGCTTGATCTATATGTATCCGCAGGCCGCGGAAAAGACCTTCCTGTTGCGCGAGTTCGACAGTGCTGTGGAAGGATACGAGAAAGAGATTTCAGATCCGATTGGGAGCCCTTTTCATGTTTATGCCCATTGTCGCGATGAGATCGAGCAAGGGGTGAAGTCGGCCATGAATTTTGTTTTTCAGACCGAAGCCGCTGCCGCTGGCGCTCAAGCTGCCATGAGAAAAACCCTGGCCATCGGTTCCGACCACGGCGGTTTCAAGTTGAAGGAAACGCTTAAAGGACACCTGCAAGAGCAGGGGATAACCGTTTTAGATCTAGGGACGACTTCAACCGAGTCTGCCGACTACCCTGATTTCGCTCATGCCGTGGCGCAAAGCGTAGCCAGCGGCCAGGCAGAGGAGGGGATTCTGGTCTGCACGACCGGGGTCGGCATGAGCATCACGGCGAACAAGGTGCCGGGGATCCGAGCCGCCTTGGTCTTCAATGAAGAGATGGCATCCTTGGCCCGCCAGCACAACAATGCAAATGTGCTCTGCCTCGGTGAGAAACTGGTGAGCGCCGAACAGGCTGCCCGGATAGTTGATACATTTTTAAACGCCCGCTTTGAAGGCGGGCGGCATGAAAGACGAGTAAACAAGATGGAGAATATTGCTTCTACGTGCTGCGGCCCGATGGCCCAGCCCCTTGCACAGGTGGACCCCGAGATCGCCCAGCTGATCCAGCAGGAACGCCAGCGCCAACAGGAAAACATCGAACTCATCGCGAGCGAGAACTTCACCAGCCCGGCGGTGATGGAAGCGCAAGGCTCGGTGCTGACGAACAAGTACGCTGAAGGTTATCCGGCCAAGCGTTGGTATGGCGGTTGTGAGAACGTCGACGTGGTGGAGAGCCTCGCCATCGAACGCGCGAAGAAACTGTTCGGCGCGGACCATGCGAATGTGCAGCCGCACTCCGGCTCGGGCGCGAACATGGGCGTCTATTTCGCCATGCTCAAGCCTGGCGATAAGTTACTGACCATGGATTTAAGCCATGGCGGTCATCTGACTCACGGCAACAAGGCCAACTTCTCCGGTAAGTTCTTCGAGATCGTCCACTATGGCGTCCGTCAGGACAACGAGCAGATCGACTACGATCAACTCGCCGCCATGGCGCGGGAGCATAAACCCAAGATGATCACAGTGGGTGCCAGTGCGTATCCCCGCATCATTGACTTCAAGCGCTTGGGTGAGATCGCCCAAGAAGTGGGTGCCCTCATGCTGGCGGATATCGCCCATATCGCGGGTTTGGTCGCGGCTGGGGTTCATCCGAGCCCGGTGCCTTATGCGGATTTCGTGACCACCACCACGCACAAGACTCTGCGCGGCCCACGTGGCGGCCTGATCATGTGTAAGGCGCAGTATCAGAAAGAGATCGATTCACAGGTGTTCCCGGGCATCCAAGGCGGTCCTTTGATGCATGTCATCGCCGCGAAAGCAGTGTGCTTCCAGGAAGCCTTGCAGCCTTCGTTCAAGTCCTATCAGGAGCAGATCGTCAAGAATGCCAAAGCCTTGGCGGCAGGGATGATTAGCAATGGCTTCCGGCTTGTCAGCGGCGGTACCGAGAACCATCTGATGCTGGTAGATGTTGGCGCCAAAGGCATTACAGGCAAGGAAAGCCAGATCGCACTGGATGAGGCAGGTATCACCACCAACAAGAACACCATTCCTTTCGAGACCCGCTCACCCTTCCAAGCCAGCGGCATCCGCTTAGGGACGCCCGCCGTGACCACTCGCGGCATGAAAGAGGCGGAAATGGCCGAGATCGCTGATATGATCAGCGTGGTTCTCGCCGATATCAAAAATCTTGACGCCGCGCATGCTGTGCGCGAACGTGTGAAGCGCTTAACCGCTAAGTTCCCTTTGCCATACTAAAGTGTGGCTTTGAGAACCCCGCACTGAACCCCCGGTAGCGATACCGTTCAGTACCAACCAATCCCCGACACCGTGGATGAGTAATCTTCGCGTCAGGGCCAATATTTTGCGCCAGCTGCGGTTAAGCCCTGGCGCATAATTTTTGTATTTAGACATATGGCAAGAGCACCCAAGAAAGCCGTCAATAAAGCGGCCAAGAAATCTTCCACCCCGATGGCGGAAGAACCCGAATTGATTGAAACACCGGCGGCGGAAACATCCCCTGAGGAGTCCGCTCCAGTTGCACCAGCAGTAGAGAAGGCGAAACCAGTGGCTGCTCCCGCTGCTTCCCGTAAGATCTCCACCTCAGACGAATTGGAGCCACCCAAGCACGCCGTCGAAGAGCGTGAGGAGGATGAGGCACCCGCGCCCCGAAATGGTAATGGTGGTGCGCCTGCCCAGCCGCAGATTCGTATCAATATCAGCCAACTCCAAGCGATGGCCATCGGTGAGCTGAACAAGATGGCCAAGGAGATGGGCATCGAGAATTTCGGCACGATGAAGAAGCACGAAGTGATCTTTCAGATCCTTCAAAAGAACGCCGAACGTAATGGTATTCTCTTCGGTGAAGGCGTGCTGGAGATCCTTCCTGAAGGCTTCGGTTTCCTGCGCTCCCAGAGCTTCAATTATCTTCCATGCCCGGAAGACATCTACGTGTCTCCGTCACAGATTCGCCGGTTCGATCTGCAAACCGGTGACATCATCGCCGGCCAGATTCGTCCGCCGAAAGAGAAAGAGCGGTTCTTTGCCTTGCTGAAGGTGGAATCAGTTGGTCACGAGGACCCGGATAAGGCAAAAGACAAGACTCATTTCGACAACCTCACGCCGCTGTTCCCGAATAAGCGTTTCTTGCTCGAGACAACGCCAGATGAATGTTCCACGCGTGTGCTGGATCTGGTCTGCCCGATCGGCAAGGGCAGCCGTGGTATCATTGTCGCGCCGCCTCGTACCGGTAAAACGGTGCTGATGCAGAAGCTGGCGAACGCCATCATCAAGAACAATCCGGAGTGCTACCTGTTCATCCTCCTTATCGACGAACGTCCTGAGGAAGTCACGGACATGGAGCGAACCTGCCGTGAGGCTGAGGTGATCGCTTCGACCTTCGATGAGCCGCCCGAGCGCCATGTACAAGTGGCTGAGATGGTAATCGAGAAAGCCAAGCGTATGATCGAGCACAAAAAGGATGTCGTTATCCTCTTGGACTCCATCACCCGTCTGGCCCGTGCTTACAACACCGTGCAGCCGCACTCTGGCAAGATTCTGTCCGGTGGTGTCGATGCGAACGCGTTGCACAAGCCGAAGCGTTTCTTCGGTGCCGCCCGTAATATCGAAGAGGGCGGCTCGTTGACGATCATCGCCACGGCACTGGTGGATACCGGTTCCCGCATGGATGAGGTCATCTTCGAAGAATTCAAAGGTACCGGTAACATGGAAGTGCATCTGGATCGCCATTTGGTCGATCGCCGTATCTTCCCATCGAT
>JAURFH010000073.1 GCA_030834415.1 Verrucomicrobiota bacterium
TATCCGAAGGTGAATTTCATCGGGCACGCACAGACATGGTGGGGGAACATCGACAAAAATAATGTCCCGACAGTGCTCTATCCGATGGGCAAGGTGACGCCGGGCGGCATCACGGACAGGTATCTCAGCGATTACCCGAACATGTTCGCGGACATGTCGGCCGGGTCAGGATTGGGCGCGCTTTTGAGGGATGAAGAACACGCGAGTGCTTTCTTGGAGCGGCATCAAGACAAGTGCCTCTACGGTAGTGATTGCACGGATACCATCGGGCGTGGGCCGGGTTGCCAAGGTTCGAGGACGATTGCGGCGATCCGGCGACTGGCTCCGAGCAAGGCGGTCGAGCGGAAGATACTGTTCGAGAATTCGAAGAAGCTGTTTAAGCTCTAACCGGTCCTTTATCTTTGAGACGTTTTCCTGCCTCGCTGTGCCCGTCTTTGCTCATAAGGAAAATAGCTACTCCTGAGCCTCCGAGCAAAATGTTCAAGTAAATGACGTGGAATCCAATTTTTGTTTTTTGGTATTCGTCATATCGCACGCGGGCAGGCGAGTAGTCAGATAGTGTTTCGCGAGCTGCTTCGGAGCGTCCGAATTGGTAAGCATCGCTCCACTGTTGATTCACCCGGTGCAGCAGATAGGCGCAGGAAAGGATGAAAACTAGGAAGCCCAGAACCATGAACTTGATACACTGGACTTGAGCTGGTGAGTAAGTTCTCATGACTTTCGTTTCCTTCTGGAATTTAATTACTCCATAAGCTTCATGGCAGGTCAAGAAAACTGCTGGTCTCTGCAAATACTTGCATTTAGGCGGAAAGCTGGCTCCCTTGGTGGTATCTAAATATTATGGCACGTACTCCTTCTACCATGGTTCCGCTGAGCACACCGGCACCGGATTTTGCCCTGCCTGATCCGAGCGGAAAAATCCATTCATTGAGCGATTTCAAGGGCGCTCCGGCGCTGGTGGTGATGTTCATCTGCAATCACTGCCCATATGTGAAGCATATCCGCGCGGAACTGGCGAAGTTCGGGCGCGAGTATCAGGCCAAGGGCGTGGCCATCGTGGCCATCAGCTCAAATGACATCGTGAATCATCCGGATGACAGTCCGGCGAAGATGGCGGAAGAGGCGAAGGCGGCAGGCTATACCTTTCCGTATCTCTATGATGAAACACAAGCGGTCGCCAAGGCGTATCGCGCGGCGTGCACACCGGATTTCTTCGTCTATGACAAGGAGCAGAAACTTTATTACCGCGGCCAGTTCGATGAGAGCCGTCCGCGCGTGGAAAAGATTCTGCCGGTGACGGGTAAGGATTTGCGGGCGGCGGTGGATGCGGCATTGGCTGGGCAATCCGCGCTTGCTGACCAAAAGGCGAGCTTGGGGTGCAATATCAAATGGAAAGAAGGCAACGAGCCGGAGTATTTTAAGTTAATTTAGAATTAAGAATGGAGAATGCAGAAAAGGATTTGCGGGAGCGTACGAAGAAATTCGCCCATCGAATCATCCGTCGGTATTCTGCATTACCCAAATCTACGGTTGCTCAAGTGCTCGGCAAACAGCTTTTGCGCTCAGGGACATCAATTGGAGCGAATTGTCGTGAAGCGGACCGGGCCCGTTCTAAAGCGGAGTTCATTTCAAAAATTGGAGACTGTTTGCGCGAAGCTGACGAAACTCTTTACTGGATCGAATTGATCCGTGACGAGGCTTTGCTGCCCGTAACCAGATTGGAGCCCATTCTTAAGGAAGCAAATGAGCTGGTGGCGATTTTGGTGACAATCCTCAAGCGCTCTCGGAGTAGTTGATTTTCTGCGTTCTAGATTCTTCATTCTGAATTCTATCCTATGTTTGTCGGCATTGAAATCGGCGGGACGAAGTTGCAACTCGTGGCGGGGGATATCGAGGGCACGATCATTGAGCGGCGCCGGTTCGAGGTGGATCAGGCGCGTGGAGGCGAAGGAATCCGCGAGCAGATCGCCAGTGCCTTGCCTCAGTTGATCTCCGTGACGAATGCGAAGGCTATCGGCGTGGGGTTTGGTGGGCCGGTGGATAATGAGACGGGGCACATCTGTTGTTCGCATCAGATCGAGGGGTGGTCGGAGTTTCCGATCGGGGATTGGTTGAAGCAGCTTAGCGGTCTGCCGGTGAAGGTGGACAATGACGCCAACACGGCGGCTTTTGGTGAGGCGCTTTGTGGGGCGGGTAAGGGGGCGAATCCGGTCTTTTATATCACGATGGGCAGCGGTGTGGGGGGCGGGTTGGTGGTGGATGGGCGTATCTATCACGGCGCGAAGCCGGGTGAGGCGGAGATCGGGCATATCCGCCTGGACAAGACGGGCGTGATCGTGGAGGAGCGTTGCTCGGGTTGGGCGGTGGATCGGCGCATCCGCGAAGCATGTGCAGGGAGTCCGAAATCCAAATTGGCCGAGCTGACTCGCGGGATGAGACGTGGAGAGGCAACGCAGTTGGCAGCGGCGTTGGAGGTAGATGATTTGGTGGCGAAGGAGATTTTAGCGGAGACGGCGAGTGACTTGGCGTTCGGATTATCGCATGTGGTGCACCTGTTCCATCCGGAAGTGATTGTGCTAGGTGGTGGCGTATCCCTGATCGGTGAGCCGCTTCGGGCTGCCGTGGCCAAGGCATTGACCGGGTTCATCATGGAGGCATTTCATCCCGGTCCACAGGTGAAACTGGCGGGATTGAGCGAGGATGCGGTGCCGGTGGGGGCGTTGAAATTGGCCGGGTTGGCCAAGTGAACTAAATTTCTGCTGGCAAGCGGGGGCTGGCTTAGCAAGATTGGTGGGAACATGAAGCAGTGGATTGGCCAGTATATTCAGGCACAGAAGGCGGCGTTGGATTCCATCCCCGTCGATGAAGTGGCGCAGATCGTGGAGAAGCTCCGGACGGCCTTGAAGGAGGACCGGCAGATTTTCGTTTGCGGTAATGGCGGTAGTGCGTCGAATGCGTCGCATTTTGCCACGGATCTGGGCAAGGGCTCGTCGGACAAGATCGGCAAGCGGTTCCGGGTGATTTCCCTGAATGACAACGTGAGCTGGATGACGGCGCTAGGGAATGACTACGCGTATGACCAGATCTATGTGCGTCAGTTGCAGAATTATGCGAAGGCTGGCGATCTGTTGCTAGTGCTGAGCGTGAGCGGCAGTTCACCGAACCTGGTGGAAGCCGTGAAGTGGGCGAAGGATAACGGGGTGAAGACCGTCGCTCTCGTGGGAGCCAAGAAGGGGAAGCTGGCGGAGATCGCAGAGCAGACCGTGGTGGTGAATGACGGGCACTATGGTCGCGCGGAGGATGGTCAGATGGGTATCTGCCATATGTTGTGTTACGCGTTCATGGAAGTGCCGGAGCTGGCCAAAGGCTAAAGGCCGTTAATAAGTTTTAAACGTGAAGGCGTTGAATCGTGGGAACGGTTCGACGCTTTTTCGCTTTGTAGGGATGGGTTTTCGCGCGTGATTTGGCGGAGGGAATAAAACTGAGTGAAGTCGTGGGGGCCTCCTCACCCCGGCCCTCTCCTCCGACGCCGGAGGAGAGTGAGATGGCATTTCGCGTGTAATTAGTTTTTTTAGAGTTATTGGCCCTTGGATGGTTTTCCTCCGTCGCTATGCGACGGTGGTTTGTTGGGTGCCAAAGGCGGCTTGAAAGCCGCCGCTAAGGGTCTTTGGCTCGCTAACGCGAGCAGGAGGGTGGAGGGGAGGCGCTGGGGGAACATGCAAGGGGGAAAAGATTTTTCAGATATTTTTCCAGTATGACAGCGGATGTCATACCACGGGTGGTAAGGTGTGAGTTATGAAATGCAGGAAATGCGGAGGCGCAGTCTGGATCTGGGCAACGCCGTTAAGTTTCGTGAGGACGGCGGTGAGGACCTTAGTTTGGGACGACGTGGAAGTCATCCTTACCAAGTTGGGGGAGGCATTACTCTGCACTCCAAAGGAAATGGCGCTCCGCATCAAAGGCCGGGGTGAAAGGCCTGCGCTACAAGGGGGCGTTTTCCTGGTTTTCTTTGAATGGGAGTCGCTTAGATTGAGTCGGATGTCGGGCATGTTGAACGGTGGTAACAAACGGGCATGGCAAGGCGCTCTAATGGGCGTTGTGGCAGGGCTTTGCGCGGTTGCTTCTGCCGGGGCGGAGGATTTGAATCAGAAGTTCACGAAGGAGGTTAGGCCGCTGTTCGACAAGTATTGTTTCAGTTGCCATAAAGCGGACCGGGCGAAGGGTGGGGTGGATCTGGCTCAGTTCAAGGATCTCCAAGGGGTGGTGCAGGATGCGCGGAATTGGGAGACCATCGTCCGGGTGCTGCATGATCGGGAGATGCCGCCTGATGGGAAAAAGCAACCTTCCCAAGCGGAGCGCGAGGCGATGCTGGGCTGGGGGCGGAACGCACTGGCGAGTATCGACTTCACGACGGTCAAGGACCCGGGGCGTAAGGTGGCGCACCGGTTGAATCGCTCGGAGTATAATAATACGGTGCGGGATCTCTTTGGGGTGACTATCCGGCCGGCGGATGGATTCCCGGCGGATGGTGGTGGTGGTGGTGGGTTTGATAACAATGCCGATACGCTGTTCACGCCGCCCATTCTGATGGAGAAGTATCTGGAGGCAGCTGATGCAGTGCTGAAGGCGGCTGCTCCGGAAAAGATTTTTGTGGTGCCGACCTTGAGCCGCGTTTCGCAACGGACGACGGCGAAGATGAATCTGGAATATCATCTGCCTCGCGCTTTCCGCCGACCGGTGGAGCAGGAAGAGTTTGCCAAGTATTTCCAACTCTTTGAACGGACCATGGCGGCAGGCGGCACGTATGAAGAAGGCGTGAAGCTGGCGCTGAAGGCGATGCTGGTGTCGCCGAACTTTTTGTTCCGCATCGAAGAAGAGCGGCCAGGCACGGAGGCGCATACATTGCCGGATCATGAGTTGGCCACGCGGTTGAGTTATTTTCTTTGGTCTTCCATGCCGGATGAGGAGTTGATGACGCTGGCGCTCAAGAACCAGTTGCATGAACCGGACATCTTGAAGGCGCAGGTGAAGCGGATGTTGGCCGACAAGAAGGCGCGGGCGTTTGCCGATAACTTCGCCGGACAATGGTTGGGCGTGAACCGGCTCAAGACCTCGGCGGAACCGGACCGGCGCAAGTTCACCATGTATACGGACAGCTTGCGGGACGCTTTCTATGAGGAGCCGATCGTGTTTTTCCAAGATCTGATAAGGCGGAACGCGAGCCTGCTGAATCTGCTGGATTCCGATTACACGTTTGTGAACGAGGAGATGGCGACAATCTATGGTTTGCCGCCAGTGAAAGGCCAAGAGCTGCAAAAGATTTCCTTAAAAGACCGGAATCGCGGCGGACTCTTCGGCATGGGCGGTATTTTGGCGCTGACGTCTTATCCGCAGCGGACGAGCCCGGTCTTGCGGGGTAAGTGGGTGTTGGAAGAAATCCTAGGTACGCCCGCCCCACCACCTCCGCCGAATGCGGGTGGGTTACCAGCGGATGACCGCGTGCGCGAGGGATTGAGCTTCCGGCAACGGCTGGAGAAGCATCGCGCGAAGCCGGAGTGTGCGTCGTGCCATAACAAGATGGACCCGATCGGGTTCGGGTTGGAGAACTTTGATGCCATCGGGCAATGGCGCGATACCATCGACGAACAGCCGGTGGATGCCTCGGGCGAGTTCTCCTCGGGCGCGAAGTTCAAAGGACCAGCAGAGCTGAAGAAGCTGATGATGCTGCAAAAGGATCAGTTCCTCCATAACGTGACGGAGAAGATGCTGGCCTACGCCTTAGGACGTGGGTTGGAATTTTATGACGTGCCGAGCGTCAACCATATCAAGGCTGAGGTGAAGAAGGCGGATTACCGTGCAGAAGCGCTGGTCATGGAAATCGTGAAGAGCTATCCTTTCCAGCATCGCCGGGGCAGTGATTGGCAGGAGAAAGTAGCAAGCAAATGAGCAAGAAATGGCAAATATCACGTCGGACCATGCTGAAAGGCATGGGTGTGAGCATGGCACTTCCCTTACTGGAAGCCATGCGGCCACTCGCAAGCTTCGGGGCCGGTGCTGCCAGTGCCACAGGTGAGGCGCCCAAGCGGTTGGCCGTTTTGTTCTTCCCCAATGGTGTGCGACAGGATCTGTGGACACCAGAAGGTGAAGGTAAAGATTTCAAATTATCCCCGCTGCTCGAGCCGCTGAAGGAGCACAAGGATGATCTGCTCATCCTGACGAATCTTTGGAATCAGGCCACCAATACGGGTGACGGCCATTATGTGAAGGACGCGGCGTTCCTCACGGGCACGACAATCACGAAGACCACCGGCGCAGATGTGCGCAGTAATGGCGTCTCCATGGATCAACTCATCGCGCAGAAGATCGGGAACATGACGCCGCTGCCGTCGTTGGAGCTGGGTTTGGAAACGCCCCGAACGGGCGTGGATACTAATGTCGGATACACGCAGCTATACGGGGCACATATCTCGTGGAGCAGCCCGGTGACGCCAGTGGCGAAGGAGATCAATCCACGATTGGCGTTCGACCGGTTGTTCCGTTCCAAAGCGGGTGGGAGCGCCAATCCGGCACGGGACCGCAGTGTGTTGGATCTGGTGATGGATGACGCGAAGCGGCTGAAGGCGAAGATCGGCCATGGGGATCAACGCAAGCTGGACGAATATTTTGAATCGGTGCGGGCCATCGAGCGGCGGATCGAGTTCGATGCCAAACGCCGTTCGCAGGAGTATGCGGACTTGGGCATCCTTAAGAAAGAAGTCGATCTGCTCGATGAGCGCATCGCCAAATTCCAGAAGGACCCGAACCAGTTCGGCATCGACCGGACGGAGCGCGTACGCCTGATGCTGGATCTGATGGTGATGGCGTTCTGGTCTGACTCGACGCGGGTGGCCACGTATATGTTCGGCAACTCGGTGAGCAGCCTGAATTTCTCCTTCCTGCCGGGCGTGAAGGAAAGCCATCACGAGGCGTCGCATCATAACAACGAGGCGCACAAGCTGGAGCAGTATCGCATCATCAGCACGTGGTTCCCGACGCAGCTCGCTTACATGCTGTCACGGATGAAAAGCATCAAGGAGGGGAATGGCAATCTCTTGGATAACTCGATGGTGTTGTTCGGTTCAGGCTTCCGCGATGGTAACAGCCATAATCCGCACAACCTGCCTATCGTTCTGGCGGGCAAGGGCGGGGGAACGATCAACACAGGGCGGCATATCACGTATGCCAAGGACTCGACGCTGTGCAATCTCTACCTGAGCATGATCCGCCGCATGGGCGTGGAGGCGGAACGGTTCGGGGATAGCACGGGTGAGCTGGCGAAGCTGACGGGGTAATGCAGGGAATGTAGAATTGAGAGGGGAGAATGATGAAATGGAAAAATGAGTTGTGCCCTCATTTTCCATTTTGCTGCTGTCTGTTTGCGATTGCTTAAGGGGAAGGTTAGGGACGAGGTGGAACTTGTCCTTACCGGGTTTAGGCATGGCCTCCATATCCCGCATGCATAACTGCTACAGGTCAGATTTCGGAAAAGACTTTCTCCAAGAACTTCCGGTTGGCCAGGGCGTTGGCGGTGACTTGTTCGGGAGTCTCGGCGGGGGCGGTGCACTCGATCATCACAGGGCCGTTGAAACCCGCTTCTTTCAGGACCTTGAAGACGGCTTTGAAATCCACCTTGCCATCGCCGAACTGGATCATCACGGCAGTCTTTTGCGCGGCGCAATCCTTTGCACAGAAGCCAGTGACGTATTTGGCGATGGGCTTGAGTTCGGTCACAGGGTCTTTGCCGGTGTAGTAGATGATGTTGCCGGCATCGAACCAGACCTTGAAGTTCGGGTGGTTCACTTTCTCCAAACACTTTAACACTTCATCCGAGGCGCCGCTGCTGCCGCCATGGGGCTTGAGGACCATGTTCACGCCTTTGTCCGCCGCGTATTTGGCGGCATCGGCCATGGTGGCGTAGTAGTTTTCGTATTGAGATTCCGCACTGACGCCACCGGAAAGGAGATAGGTCATGCCCAGTTGCGCGGCGTAATCGATCAGCTTGCGGCAACCGGCGATGGAATCCGCCACGGGCCCCTTATGCTGGGTCTTGAGCCAGGCGACATTCACGGTGAGGCCGCGGTCATTGATGCGGCGTTTCAAGGTGGTGATGTATTCGGGCGTCGCGGTAGTGGAGAGGCCGATATCGCCTTTGTGGTCGCCCACAAGGCCGGTTACCTTGAATCCACCGGCTTTCAGGCCGTCCAAAGCCACATCGTAACCCCATGCGCCCCAAGGGCGGTTGAAGCAGCCGATGTCCCATCTGGGCTTTTCGGCGGCGGTCAAGGCCGTCGTGCCCACCGCAGTAAGGGCCATGGTGGTATGGAGGAACTGGCGGCGGCTGATGGGGAAATTGTTCATAGGGGTGTGAAATATTTAGCTGTGGCCTGAAGCGGCGTCAAACTTCTAGGAAAACTTACGTATTTAGGCTGGATAACCGGCCCGACGCTTGACACTAGGAACGGTAGCCGTTGTGATGTTCCTGAATCCATTGTGATTGAATACAACGCCGGGCGGATTCGTCGTTGTAAGACTCTGTGAATCAGCGTTCTGCCGATAAAGGCAGGGCCAAAATCGAAGTAACTTGTTGCGCACCAATAAGTCAGCGAAATTTAAGCGGGCGGGGAGCCACACGATTCGTCGTGGTTGGGCGGCGGTATCCTTGTGTCTTTTGCTAGGTATTTGGGGTGGTTGCACTTCCAAACATTATGCCAAGCGGGCAGACAAGGAGGTCTATCGTATCATCGCCCAAAAAGAGGCGGCCATTTTCGGGCGGACCAATGAGTTCACCATCGATACCAAGTATTCCGGTATCGACCCCTATGAGTTGAAGGCCCAGCACATCATTTCCGAGCGGCTGGAGACGGGGGATAAGCTGCTGACGCTGCCGGATGCCTTGGAAGTGGCGGTCCAGAACAGCCGGGAATATCAGCTCAACAAGGAGCGGCTCTACCTCACGGCGCTGACGCTTACTGGAAACCGTTATGGATTCGGCCCTCAATTTGTGGGGCAATCGGTGGGGACAGCTACGCGTGATACAGCGGCCGATATCAGTGGTTCAGTAGACACCACGGCCCGGGCGACCCAGTTGCTGCGCACGGGTGGTCGCCTGACGGCCACGCTGGCGAACGGTCTCTTCAAATACTTTACCGGAGCACCGCAAAAGGAAGCCATCTCGGTGGTCTCCTTGGATTTTGTACAGCCGCTGTTGCGCGGTGCCTGGGCGAAAGTGGCCGCAGAGAATCTGACACAAGCAGAGCGCAATGTGGTGTATGAGGTGCGTTCTTACAGTCAGTTCCAGAAGTCTTTTGCGGTGGGGATCGTTTCCAGCTACTACCGCATCCTGCGGGAGAAGGATACGGTGCGGAACCAATATAGCAACTATCTGCGATTGAAGGCCTCCGCTGAGCGCAGTGCTGCTTATGCTGTGGATCGAGGCTCGCCCTCGCAGGCAGATCAGGCGCGGCAGAGTGAATTGCAAGCCCGGCGAGCATATATCTCTGCGGTGAAGCGTTACCAAGATGTGGTGAATGACTTTAAGCTCACTTTGGGGATACCAGTGGGCATGGAATTGAAGTTTGATGATGCCGCGCTCAAAGACATCCGGGAGGTGGGATTACTGCCTCTGGAATTCGACCAAGTCATCGGCTATCAAGTGGCGGTCACCAACCAGTTGGAGGTGCTCAACGCGATTGACCAGTTTGAAGATACCCAACGTAAGATCCGGGTGGCGGCGAGCGGTCTGAAGCCTGGGCTGAACTTCTTTGCCAGCGCGGATCTGCAATCAGAGGGTAAGCTGGATTACACCAAGTTTGACATCGACAAGGTACGGGTCGAGTCGGGTCTGAATCTGGATCTGCCGATCGACCGTTTGTTGGAACGCAATGCCTACCGGACGGCGTTGGTGAATTTCGAGGCGCGCATCCGGACCTTATCGCTGGAGCTGGATGATTTGCGCCGGGATATCAGCGAGGCTTTGCGGAACCTGACGCAATTGCAGCAGAGCTATGAATTGCAGCAGATCGAGCTGAAGCTGGCGGATCGCCGGGTGGAGCGCGAAGAGTTGCTGCTCAAGGCGGGTCGTTCCCAGATCCGTGACCTGCTGGAAGCGCAGGATGCGCGCATCCGTTCGCAGAACGGGGTCACGCAAACTTTGGTAGATTACCACATCGCCCGCCTAAACCTCTTGTTGCGTATCGGGGTGTTGAACACCGATACGCAACGCTTTTGGATCGCCGAACACCCTTTGCCAGGCGAGGCTGCTAACACGAAGCCCATGGCAGTCAAGCCGGTCGCCGGCACCGAACCCTTAGTCACCCCGGAAGAACTTTTTGGAAACTGATGAGAAGCTTACGTTCGATATTTAGATTTCTTTGGACCAAGGCACGGCACCGGCCCAAGCTCACGGCGATCGTTTTGTTGGCGGTGCTGGGGTTGTTCACGCTCATTTTCCGGGCGAGCAACAAAGAGAAGGATACCACGACGCTCTTTCACACCGTCAAGCGTGGTGACTTTCTTATCTCCGTGGTGGAGGGTGGCAGTTTGAAAGCGGTCAATGAAGTGGTGGTGCGTTCTGAACTGGAGGGCAGTGCGCCCATTATCTCCATCGTAAAAGAGGGTACCTTCGTGAAGAAAGGGCAGTTGCTGGTGGAGCTGGACTCGTCTGATTTGCAGGAGCGCCTCATCCAGCAGGAAGTGACCACGCAGAGCAGCCAGTTCGCCTACCTTCAATCCAAGGAAGGGTTAGCCATCCAGAAGAGCGTTAATGACAGTAATATCAAGGATGCCGAACTGGCCCTGGAACTCGCGAAGGATGATCTGGAGAAATACATGGAGGGGGATATCCCGCAGGCGGGCCGCGATGCTACGAATGCCATTTTCATTGCCGAAGAACTCTACAAGCGGGCCGAAGACAAATTGAAATGGACGGAGGAACTGGCCAAGAGAGATTTTGCCAGCCAGACGGAAGTGCTGACGGACGATTTGGCAATGAAAAGCGCCAAGATCAAGCTGGAAAAAGAGCGCACCACCTTGGAACTGATGAAGAAGTATGAGTTCCCCAAGCAATTGCGTTTGAAACAATCCAAAGTGGATCAGGCGGAAGTGGAATTGATGCGGATCAAACAGCGAGCCCGCGCGCAAGAAGCGCAAGCGGCGGCGGATCTGGAATCCAAGCAACGGACGCTCGATTTCAATGAGAAGAAGCTGGAGCATTACAAGCAGCAGCTCGAATACACGAAGATCACCGCGCCGCAGGACGGTATGGTCATCTATGCTTCCAGCACGGGAGGCAGTCGCAGCAATTATCTCATCGAAGAAGGCGCGACCATCCGCCAGAAACAGGATGTCATCATCCTGCCGGATGTCTCCCAGATGATGCTGGAGGTGCGCGTGCATGAATCGCACGTGGCACAGATCAAACCCGGCCAGCGGGCGTATGTGACGATCGATTCTGTGCCGGACAAGCGCTTCCGTGCATCTATCCGCAAGGTGGCCATTCTGCCGGATTCGAACAGCCGTTATTACAACCCCAACCTGAAGGTCTACCCCACGGAGATCATCATCGAGGACCAATTGCCGGACTTGAAGCCGGGCGTGTCTGGCCGGGCGGAAATCGTCATCACCAATCTGCCGAGCGTGCTCACGGTGCCGATCCAAGCAGTGACTACGTCACGCGGCCAGCAGGTTTGTTTTGTGCAACGGGGCAATACGCCTGAGCAGGTCAAAGTGGAAGTAGGGATGTATAACGACAAGTTCATCGAAGTGAAGTCCGGTCTGAAGGAAGGGGATACGGTGTTGCTTTCAGCCCTGGCCAACAGCGAGTCGATCGATCTGGGTGGTTCTATCGTGCAGGCCAGTGAGGTGGATACCAACGAGACCACGGTGGCCCGGCAGATCCGCGAAGGGACCTTCAACGATGGGGGTAATCAAAAATCTGTGCTGGATGGCGGGCCTGAGCGGAAACCTTCATCAAGTGAACGGAAACCTTCTTCTGGAGATCGTGAGCGCAAGTCCAGCGATGGTTCTTCCTCGGGAGAGCGTCCTCCGAAAACGCCCAAAACGCCGAAACCGTCCAAGCCAACGGGCGGAACCTGATCGGAATCAAGGGCCAGCATGACAGGGAAGCCGATCATCAGTATCAAGGGGCTCGAAAAGCTGTACATCCTCGGTGAAGTCGAGGTGCGTGCTTTGCGTGGCGTCAGCGTCGACATCGAAGAGGGCAGCTACGTGGCCATCATGGGGCCTTCTGGTTCCGGCAAATCCACTATGCTCAATGTCTTGGGATGTTTGGATCGTCCTACGGCGGGCCAGTATTTCCTGGGTGACGAGAATGTCGCGACGATGGGGGATGACGAACTGTCTGACATCCGTGGCCGTCGCTTGGGTTTCATTTTCCAATCCTACAATCTCATCCATCAACTTACTGTGGTGGAAAACATCTATGTGCCGCTGTTCTATCAGGGCAAGGATCTGAAGGATTACGAACGGCATTGTGAGCGGCTGGCCAATCTGGTCGGCTTGGGCGAGCGGTTGGATCATCGGCCCAAGCAGCTTTCTGGTGGTCAGCAGCAACGTGTGGCGATCGCGCGTTCACTGGTGAATGACCCGCTCATGATTCTGGCGGATGAGCCGACCGGCAACTTGGACTCCAAGACCGGCACTGAGGTGTTGAACCTCATGGACAAGCTGAACGAAGCCGGCAAGACCATCGTGCTGGTGACGCACGGTCCCGAAGTGGCTGAGCGGGCTCACCGGGTGCTTCACATGAAGGATGGGGTCATCGACCGGGAAGTGATCAACCGCAAATTTGAGCCGCGGAAGCAGGCGAATTCCGACTGGCTTTCTGCCATCGAAGAATCGCTTGGATTGAAGACGCCATGATCGCCTACCGCGCCATACGTATCGTCCAGCTCGGTATCAAGAGCTTGCTGCTGCATAAGATGCGGTCGGCCCTGACGATGCTGGGTATCATCTTCGGTGTGTGCTCGGTGATCGCGATGCTGGCGATCGGTGAGGGGGCTTCTTATGAGGCACAGGAGACCATCAAGAAGCTGGGCAGCAATAATATCATCATCCGCAGCATCAAGCCGCCGGAGGATACTTCTTCCGGCAGTAGTGGTGGACGGCGCAGCTATGTCAGTGAGCACGGTATCACTTACAAAGATGCCGGGCGTATCCAAGGAACCATTCCCGGTGTGGGCAGTGTGTTGCCCATGCGGATCATCCGCGAGAACGTCATCTTCGATCAAAATAATATCCCGGTGCAGGTCATCGGCACGCATCCGAACTATCCGGAGATGACCGGGGCGGCCATCATGCGCGGGCGATTCCTCAGCAGCACGGATGAGGGGCGCCAGGCGAATGTCTGCGTCATCACTGTGAGCCTGGCGGAGCGGCTTTTTCCTTACCAAGACCCGATTGAAGAGGAAGTCCGGCTCGGGGCAGATTATTATCAGGTGGTGGGATTGTTGCAGGAACAAGGAACGGAAAAGCAGCGGGCGCAATCCGGCAACATGGAAGGCCAGCCGCTGGACAGCAACATCTACATCCCGCTCTCCACGGCGCGCAGCCGGTTTGGCGAAGTGGTGATCAACCGCTCGGCGGGCAGCTTCAACGCCGAGAAGGTGGAACTGCATCAGTTGACGGTCCAGTTCCACAATCCGGAATCGGTCGAGGCGGCCGTACCGCAGATCGAGTCCCTCTTCCAGCGCTTCCACAAGCGCAAGGATTACGAGTTCATCGTGCCGCTGCAATTGCTTCGGCAGGCAGAGCAGACCAAACGTATCTTCAATATCGTGTTGGGTTCCATCGCGGCCATCTCACTTATCGTGGGCGGTATCGGCATCATGAACATCATGCTCGCGACTGTTACTGAGCGCACCCGTGAGATCGGTGTTCGTCGGGCCCTAGGTGCGAAGAAGAAGGATATCATCACGCAGTTCCTCGTGGAGACGGTGGTGTTGTCCTTCGGTGGCGGGCTTATCGGCGTGATGGCAGGGGTCATCATCCCGCTGTTGGTTTCTCATTTCACAGATATGAAGGCCATCATCACCTGGTGGTCAGTGATTCTGGCGTTTAGCATCTCTGGCTTGATCGGTGTGGTGTTCGGAATCTATCCCGCATCCAGTGCGGCGAACCTGGATCCGATCGACGCCTTGCGACACGAGTGAGCCAAGCGGCTTGACAGCGGCGGCGGCACATTCGACGCTTTCATACCATGTCAGGCTCCAAATGGAATTGGGTCAAAAGCAAGGCCGCTCGCGAAGTTTTCCGACTTCGCGGTGGAGGCAGGTATCAGCATCAAACGTATCATCCTGCTCTGCAAAAAGCGCTGGCTGGCGAAAGGGAGAGATCTGACATTTACGATCATCTGGGACAAATCTTTGCCCTTGCGGTAGAGGCTGGTCCGGGCCTGATGGTGGAGTTGGGAACGCGGGGAGGAGAAAGCACGCGCGCGTTGCTGGCGGCGGTAGGTATCCGTCAATCAATCAACCCTCTTGAGTGTGGACATCGAGGATTGCCGTCAGGAGGGGCTGGCTTTTGCGGAGCACTGGCGGTTTATATGCTCGTATGATGTCGGTATTGGGCTCAATGGATTTACCAAATGGTGTCAGCAGCAGGGGCAACCCGACAAGGCGAAGCTCATCTTCATAGACACTTCCCACGAATACGAGCACACCAAACAGGAGATTGCAGCCTGGGTGCCGCATCTGAACGAACGGGGCATCCTGTTGTTCCACGATACCAACATGGGTAAAGGCAAATTCGCCCGCATGGATGGTAGCATCAGCACCGGCTGGGACAATCAGCGCGGAGTCATCCGGGCCATCGAGGAGTATCTGGGCCGTCAGTATGACGAGAACAGTTTTTTCACGGATATCGCGAAAGACTTTCTCGTTATACATTACCCGCATTGCAACGGGCTGACGGTGTTGAAACGGCTGAGCTAGTTTTTGGCAGTTACCAGCGGTTCATTCTCGATCCGCGGGCTTGTCCAGAAACCGAATTCCCACGACCAGTTGTTCGCGCGGTTCTCCAATCGCAAGGTCACGGTCTGACCGGCGAAGGGGGTCAGGTTGATGTCCACTGATTGCCAGCGGTCCGTGGCGGCCTTGATGAGGCGTTTTTCCAAAGGCTTGTCGTTGGCCAGGACGACGAGTTCCCAATCACCTTTTTCATGAGCGGCGACGTCGAATAGCAGACGGGTCTTCAGACCGGCAGGCACTTCGATCTTACGGACCAAGGCGGCTCCGCGCTCTTTGTTGAAGGGGTGGGTGAGGAGCACATTCTTCTGCCCGGCATATTCGCTGAAGCGATGCGGCGTGGCATCGAATTCCGGGGCTTCCACGCGCCATTCGGCGTTCCAATGCGAGACGGATTCCCAGTCCACTTCCGTGTATTTGATCTCGGCGACCGATTTGCCTTTGGGAGTTACCTCAGATTTTTTTACGGGCGGTTTGGCTTCCGGCACATCGACATCTTCCAACCAGCTGAACGGTTTCTTCTCTTGCGGGGGATTCAGCAGGTAGGCGATGAGGTTGCGGAAATCCTCATCAGGCATCTGTTCCAGACCTTCGGGCATCACGGAGAGTTCGCTCACGCGCATGGTCTTGATGTCCGACTTGGCGATGGTGTCCTCCTTCGGGCCGGCGGAGAGGATGCGCACGCGGGAGTCGTTGTTCTCGATGATGCGGCCAGCTACGATACGGTCGTCCTTGGTCTCGATCTCGACGTTCTCATAGCCCGCGCCGATGATCTGGTTCGGGTCGATGACGTTCGAGAGGATGGCATTCAAGCTGGAGCGACCAACGCCAGTCAGGTCAGGGCCGACATCCGCACCTTCGCCATAGAGCTTATGACAGGTGAAGCAAGTGCGCTGGGCGATCTCATGCCCAGCCTTGAGGTCAGGCTTCTTTTTGCTGCTCAAGATCATGGCGCGTTTGGCAGCGATGAGCTTGGTCTTGTCGGCATCCGCTTCACGCACGCGACCGAAAACGAGTTGGGCGCGACGGGAGAGCATGCCGAAGTCTGCCTGTGAACGCATCATGGTGCGAATGGCTGTGGCGGAGACATCCGAGGTGGCCACATGCTGCTGTTCCAAGGCAGACAGCAGGGTGGAAGCCCAGCGATCCCGGGAGGTCATGATATCCGCCGCCACGCGACGCACAGCGGGGCTGAAACCCGACCATCGGGCCAGGATCTCATTCGGCAAGGCATCGCCGCCGATCTCTGCCAATGCGCGCAAAGCTTCCATGGTAAGCGGTTCAGGATTCTTCGTGCTGAGGATTTCCAAGAAGGCATCGCGGGCAGCCTGATTCTTGAGCTTACGGACGACTTGCATGGCCTCGCGACGTTTCTCCACGCTGGCGCTTTGATCGTTCACCAGATTCACGCTGCCCTGCACGGCGGTGGCGTTGCCCCACAAGGTGCCGAGTTTCTGGGCGCTTTCCTTGACCTTGGCATCGGAGCTGGCGAGGAGTTTGTTCAAGACTGCGGTGGTGTCGCCGGTCGGTACGATGGCTTTGCCTTTCTGTCCTTCGAGCAGGCCGTTCAAGGCGGCGATGGTCAACGCGGTGTCTTGATCCAGCAATTCACCGATCACTTCCGTGGCTTGGGTGAGCAACTCGGGTTTGCCCATGTCACAGACGCGACGCATGAATTTCTGCGTCAACTGCCCGGCGATTGGCATGTTCTTGGCGGCGCTCTCGGCGGTCCACTTGAAGGCGATGTCCGTGGCGTCCGGAATAAGCGGCTCCACCGCCATCCAGATCATGAACGGGATGAGCGGGTCTTTGCCGTCACGGGATGATTCGATGAGGTTCGGGATGACCTCGCCCAGATCCACTTGGTTAGCGGGCGGCGTGTTCACCGTGAGTGAACCACTGGTAAATTGGCGGGCGGCGGTGGCAACGGCCAGACGGACAGTCGGATCACTGTCCTTCGCGAGTTTTTCCAAAGTGCTGATGTCTTGGGAGGAGCCGACCTGACGCTCGCCGATGAGACGGGCGCACCAGGCACGGATGATGGGCTCGCGATCATTTGCGCAGGCGTAGAGCGCGCCATCATTCAGATAACCGGAGGTGTGGAGAGTCCACAACGCGGCCATGCGGGCCTCAAGGGTGTTGCCGTTTTTCAACAATTGCTGCAACTGGCCCATGACGGTGTTGTCGCGACGTTCGGTCAAGACGTGCTGGGCCATGCGGCGTTGCCAGACGTTTTTGTGCGAGAGTAGTTTCACCAGCTCACTGCTGGAGAGCTTGGCGAGATTCATGTCCTTGCTGGTGCGGCTCATGACGGGGTTGCCCGTGTCCTTGCCGGTATAGACGACGCGCCAGATGCGGCCGTACTGACGATCCACACCCTCTGGGTCGGCACGGGCATTCTGGTAGCACGGATACTTGTCATACCAATCACCGAGCCAGATGTTGCCATCTGGGCCGACTTGTGTGCTGATGGGGCGGAACCAGCCGTCATTCGCCCGGACGAAATCCGGCTTGGCGCTGGCCTTGAAGCTGGAGCCATCGGGCGTCAACTCATCGCGATGCACGGAGTTGTCGTGGATGTTACCCATCAGGATGGTGCCGGAGTATTCAGCGGGATATTGATCGCCCTGATAGATCTGCACGCCGCAATAGGCAGCGCGGAAATGTTTGTGATCTACGATGCTGGGCAACCCGCCACGCTGCGAATGCATATCCGCATAGCCGTAGGGATTCGCCGAAATGCCGCCCTGACGGACGAACTGGCCACCGGGAGCCATGTGGAACAAGTGATCAATCACACAAGCGCTGACGAAGGCATTGCCGGCGCGGTCGAAGTCCACACCCCAAGGATTGCTGGTGCCATCGGTGAACACCTCGAACTTGCGCGTCTGCGGATGCCAACGGCCGACGGCGGCATTCATTACTACACCGGGATCGTTCGGTTTCTTCGGGTCTTTCACCAGTGAATGGGTGAAGACGCCGTGGGTCATGTAGAGGTAGCCGTCCGGACCCCAAGTGAAACCGTTCAGCAATTCATGGCGGTCTTCGAGACCGAAGCCGGTGAGCACCACTTCGCGAGTATCGGCCTTGTCATCGCCGTCCGTGTCTTTCAGGAACAACAAGTCAGGGGCCTGTCCGATGTAGGCGCCGCCGTTGCCGAGGATGATGGCGGTGGCGAGGTTCAAGCCTTCGGCGAAGACCGTCACCTTGTCCGCACGGCCGTCGCCATCGGTGTCTTCCAAGATCTTCACGCGATCACGTGGCGTGGAGCCCTTGGGAGCGCCGAGCGGGTATTCGAAGAGTTCCACGACCCACAGACGGCCGCGTTCGTCCCAAGTCATGGCCACCGGGTTCATTACCATGGGTTCGCTGGCGAAGAGACGGATCTCGAAGCCCTCGGGCACGGTGAACTTCTTCTGCGCTTCCGCGGGGGGCAAGGGAGTGGTGGCGGTCGGCGCATAGACACCGGTGAGTTGCTTGCCCTGGCCGAACGCAGCGAGCGCTCCGCCCAAGAACAACAAAGAGGCAAAGAGGTGACGGGCTTTCATAGTGATAGGGACCCATCATGCCGCAATGAGCGAAAGGTTCAACGGAGGAGACGCACATTGACCTATCCGGAATCAACTACCCCATGCGATTGGGACGAAAGGTTTACCGGGGGACGGAAGATGGGCCGGACACACGCACCCAGACCGCACCTGAGGGTGAACTGACCGTCA
>JAURFH010000074.1 GCA_030834415.1 Verrucomicrobiota bacterium
AAAAGCAAGGACGCCCGAGGAGACGGCGAAATCTTTCCAACTGCCGCCGGGCTTCAGGATGGAGGTGGTCGCCTGTGAACCTTTGATCTCATCTCCCTCGGGCGTGTGCTGGGATGAGCACGGACGCATGTTCGTCAGCGAGCTACACGGCTACAACTTGGAGGGCCAGCTCGACATCGAAGAACTCAACAAGACGGGCCAGCTTGATACGCAGGTGAGGCGAGTGCAGGCGGATGAAAAATTCAAACAGGCCGCCCAAAAGGGCACCCATGGGGTCGTCAAATTACTACAGGACACGAACGGCGACGGCCGGATGGACAAGGCAGACATCTGGGCCGCCGATCTGCCGCCTGCCTACGGACTCGTCCCCAGCCGGGGTGGTGTCATCGTGGCTTGCGCTCCAGATATCGTCTATCTCGCCGACCGGGATGGCGATGGTAAGGCCGAAGTGCGGGAAGTCTTGTTCACCGGCTTCCGCACTGGCGCTTTGGAAAGGGGAGTGAATTCGCCCCAATGGGGCATCGATGGCTGGATCTACTTCGGCCGCGGTTGGGGCGGTGGCCAGATCACTGGTCCTCATCTGAAGACGCCCGTGCAACTCAGCAACACCGATTTCCGCATCCGCGCCGATGGCAGCGCCATTGAACCGATCACCGGCGGTACCCACACGTTTGGTTTCACGTTCACTCCGGCGGGCGATCGTTTCGTGGTGAATACCATCACCCCCGGCCTCTTCGTTGCCCCCTTGCCCTGGCGTTATCTGGTGCGGAATCCCGATGCCACTTTCACCGGGCTGGAAGTCGAAGCCGCCAATGACCGGCACGCCTACCCTCTCGCGCCAGCACATCCTTGGCGCACCCGTCGCGCACAAGACCCGGCCTACTTCAAATATTATCGCGACCGCTATGGTGCCTCGGACAGCGACGCCTCCGGCTGGTTCACCTCCGGCTGCGGACCGCTCATCTATCAGGACAATGTTTTGCCCGGACTTCGTGGCCAATACTTCATGTGTGACCCATCTGGTAACATCATCCATCGGGAGAAGATCGTGGAAGATGGCACCATGTTGAACTTACGTCGTGTACCGGGTGAAGAGAAGTCCGAGTTCGCGGCTTCCAGCGATTCCTGGTGTCATCCCATTTCCCTGACCCACGGTCCCGAGGGGCTTATCTACGTGGTGGATTACTACCGCGAGATCATCGAGGACTATTCCGCCATTCCTCGACATCTTCAGCAACAATACGGCCTCTACAATGGGCATGATAAAGGCCGGATCTACCGGCTGACGCACAAGGACATCGAACCAACGCGAATACCGGACCTAAGTAAATTGGATGGCAAGGCTCTGGCTTTAGAGTTGATGCATGGAACATTTTGGCGAAAGCAAACCGCCCAACGCATAATTATTGAGCGGAAAGATACTCTTGGAGAAGCAGCATTAAAACTAGTCGCAACGCATGTTTGCTATGACCCGTTAATGCATAATTTCGGTTTGTGGACCTTGGACGGAATCGGGTTGCTGACACCCGGCTATGCCATGTCAGCTTTTAATTGGCCTGACGTCGAGACGCGTGTCATCGGCTTGCAGTTATGTGAAAAATGGTTGAAACAGGGCAATGAAACGGTCTTGAAAGCCATCCTTGAACTGGCTGCCAAAGAGAAACACTCTCGTGTCCTCCTCCAACTCGCCCTGACACTTGGAGAATCCCAAGACCCACGCGCCTTTACTGCCTTGGCCAACGTGGCGCGCACACAGTTGAAATACCGTTGGATGGATAGTGCCATCATCTCCTCCCTGTATGAACGCGGTGAAGCCATGCTTAAGGAACTTTTACAAGAGCCCGGCGACTCGAAAGCCTTGTGGGAACCGCTCGCCAAGACGATTGCTGCCCGACGTGATGAAGGTGAGCTGGCCCGGACATTAGCACTGTTGCCAAGAAATTCCGCCGAGACCCAGTCAATCATCCTCGATGCCCTTGCCAAGGGGCGGAAGAACGCCCCGCGCAAACCGCTGCTGGACAAGTCCGCCCGAAAAATACTCGCCACCCTGGCCGCGAGCCCCTCGGCGGAAGTGCGTAAAGCCACGCGCGCACTGGAAGACACGTTTGTGCTGGCCGCGATTGAAGGCGAAGAACTGGCTCCTTCAGGTACACTCCCTCCCGCCATGGAAGTCAGCGATGCCACCTTCAAGAAATTCATCACAGCGCTTGCGGGTCCACGCGATCTGAAACGCGGGCATGAACTTTTTCAGCAGGCCTGTGCCACCTGCCATAAAGTGGGCAATGAAGGCTTTGAAGTCGGACCGGATATCCTCGGCGAGATCGGCGTGCCGGAGGAGACGCTGATCCGCCATGTCCTAATGCCCAACGAACACATCCGTCCCGGTTACGAAACCATACGCGTTGACACGCATGAAGGCACGGCAGTGGTGGGTATCCTCAAAGATGACGGAGCGACCAGCCTCACTTTGGTGGCTCCCGGCGGAGTGCAGCATGAGCTCCTACGCAAGGATGTGACCGGCGTGCGGCGCCTGCCCGCCTCACTGATGCCTTCCTTTGCCGAGACGCTGCCACCTGCCGATCTGGCCAGTCTGCTCGGCTGGTTGAAAAATAATTTGAACTCCCCACCCGCCAGACCGTCAAAGCCTTGAACCGGATAGAGATTCGCTTCCTGCACACGATGCTCGACGAGAACCCATCCCGAAATTACTTTTCTTTTTATGCCCATTATCACCAGTGACCAAGTGCAGCCGGAATATGACGTGGCCATCGTCGGTTCGGGTGCGGGTGGCGGCCAGATGGCCTACACGTTGACGCAGGCGGGTTTCAAATGCGTCATGCTCGAATCCGGTCGCAGCTATAATCCGGATACCGAGACAGCGATGTTCCAGCGAAATGATCAGGGGCCGCTGGGTAGTGTGTCCACGCCGGAGAAGATGTTCGGCTTCTGGGATGCCACGGTCAATGGTGGCTGGAGCGTGCCGGGTGAGCCCTACACACAAGCCAGCAACAAGGAAGAAGAGCAGTTCTGGTGGTGGCGGGCGCGGATGATGGGCGGCCGCACCAATCATTGGGGCCGCATCTCATTGCGGAATGGCGAGTATGATTTCAAGCCCTACAGCCGGGATGGTTTGGGCTTTGATTGGCCGATCGGCTACAAGGACGTCAAAGACTATTACACCAAGGTGGAGATGCTCATCGGTGTTTACGGCACGAATGAAGGGTTGGAGAATACGCCGGATTCGCCCAAGGGCGTGCTGCTCCCGGCACCCAAAGGCCGGGCGGCTGAGCTCTATTCCCAGAAGCACGGCAAGAAACTGGGCATCCCCATCATCCCGATCCATCGCGCCGTGCTGACGAAGACACTGGACGCAGACAACATCCCCAAGAAGTTGCACCCGAAAAACAAGCGTGCCCAAAAAATCCTCGCGGAGGCGATGCGCGGCCGGGCGGCTTGCTTCTGGGCGACGCCTTGCGGTCGCGGTTGCAACATCCGGGCGAATTACCAAAGCACCACGGTGCATCTGCCGCCTGCCTTGGCGACCGGCAATCTGGACATCATCCCGGATGCCCATGTGCGCGAAGTCCTGATCGGCAAAGACGGCAAAGCAACCGGCGTTTTGTTCATCAACAAGAAGAACCGCAGCGAAGGCCGCGTGAAGGCGAAGATCGTCGTCCTTGCTGCGAGCAGCGGTGAAACGGTTCGCATCATGCTGAACACCAAGAATGCGCAGTCCCCGAACGGCTTGGCGAACAGCAGCGGTTTGGTGGGCAAGTATATCATGGACACCGTGGGTGCCTCCGTGGGTGGGCATGTGCCAGCCTTGGAGAATCTGCCGCCGCATAATGAAGATGGTGCCGGCGGTTCGCACTTCTACGCTCCGTGGTGGCTCTATAAAGAACAGCATGCGGGCAAACTGAACTTCGCGCGCGGTTATCATATCGAGATGGGCGGTTCGCGCGGCATGCCGGGTGGACGTAATCCAGTGCCTTCAGATTTCGTCAAAGGCGCTTACGGCACGAAGTTCAAGGAAGAGGCGCGGCGTTACTATGGTTCATTTGTCGGTTATTCCTGCCGTGGTGAGATGATCCCGAACGAAGGGTCGTTCGCGGAGATCGACCCCACGGTGAAGGATGACTATGGCGTGCCGGTGTTGCGCTGGCATTGGAAGTGGAGCGATCACGAATTGAACATGGCCGTGCATGCGGCTCAGACCTTCAGTGCGCTCATCGAGGCGATGGGTGGCACGGTCCGTAGCAAGAAGGTGAAGACCGGTCACGACATCATCGAGCCGGGCGGCAAGATCATCCATGAGGTCGGCGGTGCGCTCATGGGGGCTGACCCGAAGAAATCGGTCTGCAACAAATGGAACCAGACTTGGGACGTGAAGAACCTGTTCTTGTGCGACGGCACGCCGTTCCCTTCGAACGCGGACAAGAATCCTACCCTCACGATCATGGCGCTCGCCTGGCGGGCCGCCGATCACATTATCGAAGAAGCACGCAAAGGAAACATTTAAGCTAAGACACTATGGAAACTCCTGAAAAATTTCCCCGCATCTCCCGGCGTGTCCTGCTGAAGTGGTTCGCCACGGCCACGACCGCCATGACCATGGGTGATATGGCTTCCATCTCCTTCGGCTTCACACCCACTCCGGGCAAGGAAGTGCCGAAAGGCTATGGCCAAGACCCTGACCTTTCCCAGTATTACAATCCCGGCGATTTCTGGCCGCTGACCTTGACGCCTGAGCAGCGCAAGACCGTCACGGCTCTGGCCGACTTGATCCTGCCCGAAGACCATCTGGGACCGGCCGCCAGTGCGGTGAGGGTGCCTGATTTCATCGATGAATGGGTCAGCGCGCCGTATCCCGATCAGATGGACGACGCGAAGGTCGTCATCCCGGGGTTGAAGTGGCTGGAAGACGAATCCAAGAAACGCTTCAAGAAGGATTTCTCCAGTCTGAACGAGAAACAGAAGCGTGCCATCTGTGACGACATCTGCTGGCCGCCGGATGCCAAGCCGGAGTTCAAACAGGCCGCGAATTTCTTCTCCCGCTTCCGCAATATCGCCGTTGGGGCCTATTATGGCACGCCCGAGGGCTGGAAGGCCATCGGCTACGAAGGCAATGTGCCCTTGATGAGCTTTGATGGACCGCCGCAGGAAGTGCTTGATAAGCTGGGAGTCACCCAGACGGTGAAATAATCCGGCTGAAGGGCGCGCAAAGTCGTCAGAATTCTTTGCTATTTTTGGGCCACGCCGTAACCTTGGGCGCACTGAATTCGGCGCTATGGTCCAATATCTGCAACTGCTCAAGCTGGTCCTCGAGAAGGGCAAATTCAAAGGTGATCGCACCGGCACGGGTACGTATTCCCTGTTCGGCGCGCAGGCGCGTTACGATCTGCGGGAAGGTTTCCCACTGGTCACCACCAAGAAGACGCACCTGAAATCCATCATCCATGAACTGCTCTGGTTCCTGAAGGGGGAGACGAACATCCGTTATTTGCGCGAGAACGGGGTGACCATCTGGGATGAGTGGGCCAAGGAAGATGGCAGCCTCGGCCGCGTCTATGGTGCGCAATGGTGCGACTGGCGCACGACCGATGGCCGCTCCATCAACCAGATCGACCAGGTCATCGAACAGATCAAGAAGAACCCGGACAGTCGCCGTCACATCGTCACGGCCTGGAACCCGGGTGAGGTGGACCAGATGGCGTTGCCGCCGTGTCATGCGTTCTTCCAGTTCTACGTGCAAGATGGTGAATTGAGCTGCCAGCTCTATCAGCGCAGCGCGGATCTTTTCCTCGGCGTGCCGTTCAACATCGCCTCCTACGCATTGCTCACCATGATGGTGGCGCAGGCGTGTGACCTGAGGCCCGGCGATTTCGTGCACACTTTCGGAGACCTGCACCTTTACTCGAATCATCTGGATCAGGCACGTCTGCAACTGTCACGGCTCCCGCGGGCATTACCGCAGATGAAGTTGAATCCGGCGGTGAAGAACATCCACGATTTCAAATACGAGGATTTCGAATTGGTCGGCTACGACCCGCATCCGGGCATCAAGGCTCCGATCGCCGTTTAATTTGGGAAGCGTGGTTCGGCGATTGCCGCTTTCCTTTTGCTCTGTTTCACGGCTAAATGGGCAGGAATCCAGCAGTCATGAAAAAATTGTTTCTCGCCCTCGTCCTGCTCTCGTTCGCCCTGGTCAGCCAGGCGGCGGACAAGAAGATCGTCCTCATCGCCGGCAAGCCGAGCCATCCGGTGCTCGCGCATGAACATCGCGCGGGTTTGCTACTTCTGCAGAAGTGTCTCGCGGATGTGCGCGGCATCACCACGGTGGTGTATAGCAATGGCTGGCCTTCTAAAGTGGTGGATGGCCAGACCGTGGACGATCATGCGGCCTTGGATGGTGCCGCCGGAATCGTGATCTACAGTGATGGCGGCGGTGGCCATCCCGTGATGCCCGGTGATCGTTTGCAAGTGCTGGGCAAGCTGATGGACCAAGGCGTAGGGCTCGCCTGTCTGCATTATGCCGTGGAGCCCACCATCGAGAAGGGGCAGAAGGAATTTTTGCAATGGATCGGCGGTGCTTTTGAGGTGAACTGGTCGGTGAACCCGCATTGGGATGGTGATTTCAAAACCTTTCCCAAGCACCCCATCACGAATGGCGTGAAGCCATTTATGACGAATGACGAGTGGTATTTCCATATGCGTTTCGTGGACGGCATGAAAGGCGTGACGCCTATCCTTAGCGCCATCGCGCCGGACAGCACGATGAGCCGCCCGGATGGCCATCACAGCGGTAATCCGGATGTGCGCAAATCCGTCGCAGCGAAGGAGCTGCAACATGTCGCCTGGGCATATGAACGGCCGAATGGTGGTCGCGGTTTTGGTTTCACGGGTGGGCACAATCATCTGGGCTGGAAGAACGAAGACCAGCGGCGGCTGGTGCTCAACGCCATCCTCTGGGTGTCCAAAGTGAAAGTGCCGAAGGATGGCGTGGTTTCTTCCGTGACGGATGAGGACCTGATGCAAAATCTGGATCCCAAACCGGCCTCCCGGCCCAAGCCCAAAGCGGCTGAGAAGAAGTAAGCCGGCGCGCATTGCGTTGGTGAATCGGGCTTTCCTTTTTGCCGGTGCCTCATAATCTTTGAGGCATGAAATCCCTGTTCCGTCTTTCCGTGGGCCTGTTGGCCTTCTGTGCGGTGAGCCTTTCCCTCTCGGCGGCGGAGGCCAAGCATTACAATGTGCTCTTCTTTGCCGTGGATGATTTGCGTCCTGAGTTCGGCGCTTATGGCAGCCCAATCGTGAAGAGCCCGAATCTGGATGCGCTGGCGGCGAAGGGGTTGGTTTTCAATCGTGCCTATTGCCAGCAAGCAGTTTGCTCACCGTCACGTTCCAGTCTCCTGACTGGCACGCGGCCTGACACCACCAAGGTTTATGATTTGGAGACACATTTCCGGAAGAACATTCCCGATGTGGTCACCCTGCCGCAGCATTTCAAGAACAACGGTTATTTTGTCCAAGGCATGGGCAAGCTTTTCCACGGAGGCTTGGATGATCCACAATCTTGGTCCACACCATGGGCAGCGCCCAAGGCCAAGAGCTACGGACTGGCGGAGAACAATGAAATGGTCGCCCGCAAAGCCGCCGAAGCAAAGAAGGCCGGTAAGAAGGGCAAGGCGGCCAGCCGTTCAGCGCGTGGACCGGCTTTCGAGAGTTCAGATGTGCCGGACAACACTTTCCATGACGGCGCACTGGCGGATATGGCCATCAAGACCTTGCGCGAGTTGAAGGATAAAAAGCAGCCGTTCTGGCTGGGGGTCGGTTTCGTCAAACCGCACCTGCCATTCGTGGCACCCAAGAAATATTGGGATCTTTATGATCCGGCCAAGATCGAGCTGGCCAAAGTCACCACCCGTCCCAAAGGCGCGCCGAGTTACGCCATCGGTGATGGTGGTGAGATGCGGGCATACGAAGGCATTCCCAACGGGCATGTCCCGGATGATATGGCGCGTGATCTGAAGCACGGTTACTACGCGGCTATCAGTTACATGGATGCGCAAGTGGGCAAGGTTGTGGCGGAACTGGAGCGTCTCGGTTTACGTGATGATACCATCATCATCATCTGGGGCGATCATGGCTGGAAGCTCGGTGAATACGATGCCTGGTGCAAACACACTAATGTGGAGTTGGACACGAACGCGCCGCTCATCATCTCAGTGCCGGGCCAGAAATCAGCGGGCAAGAAGACCGATGCGCTCGTGGAGTTCGTGGACATCTATCCTTCGCTGGCCGAGTTGTGTGGTCTGCCTTTGCCGAAGCATCTGGAAGGGACAAGTTTTGCGCCGCTCATCAAGAACCCGAATCAAACTTGGAAAGAAGCGGCTTTCAGCCAGTATCCGCGCGGGGTTTCCGGCAAGTCGCTTATGGGCTACACCATGCGTACAGATCGCTACCGCTTGACCCGTTGGGTGGAAAAGAGAGATCACTCCAAGGTGGATGCCGTGGAACTCTACGATCACAAGACCGATCCGATGGAGACGGTGAACATCGCCAACGACCCCAAGAACGCCAAGCTCGTCGCAGACCTGACCGTGCAATGGGAGAAGGGCTGGCAGGCGGCACAGTTGAAGGGGAAATAGCACCTTAGCCTCGCGGGTTGATCGGACGGTAACCCATGAATGAATTACTCATCACGCTCAAGCCGCTGGCGCTCGCCTTGGGTTTGGGATTGCTGGTGGGCTTGCAGCGGGAGCGCACCAATGCGGTGCTTGCTGGCTTTCGCACGTTCCCGCTCATCACGTTGGCCGGGGCCTTATGTGCCATCTTGGCCAAGGACTTCGGCGGCTGGACGGTGGCCATGGGTTTTGTCGCACTTGGTGCGATGATCGTGGTCGGCAATCTGGCCGAATTAAAGTCACCGCACCCGGATACCGGGCTCACCACCGAAGCGGCCATGCTGGTGATGTATGGCGTAGGGGCGTATCTCGTAGTTGGCTCGACCACCGTGGCAATCATCTTGGGCGGTATCGTGGCGGTGCTGCTGCATTTGAAACCACAGATGCAGACCTTCGCGGGCAAGCTGGGCGATGAGGACTTCAAGGCCATCATGCAGTTCGTGGTCATCACCATGCTCATCCTGCCGTTGTTGCCGAATGAGTATTACGGTCCGTTCCAAGTGCTCAACCCGTTCAAGCTCTGGCTGATGGTCGTGCTCATCGTCGGTATCAGTCTCACGGGGTATATCGTTTACAAATTCTTTGGCGATAAAGCCGGTACCTTGGCAGGCGGTATCCTCGGCGGACTCATCTCCAGCACGGCTACCACGGTGAGCTATTCGCGGCGGACCAAGGAAAGTCCCAAGACCGCCGCGCTGGCCGCAGTGGTCATCATGATGGCATCCGCGATCGTATTCGTGCGGGTGCTTTTGCTGGTCAGCAGCACGGCGCCCAATTTCTTTCGTCAGGCCGGCGGTCCTTTGGGAGCAATGCTGGGAGTGACGCTGGTATTAGCCGCAGTCGCCTGGGTGATGGGGCGAGGGGAATCCGCCGCGATGCCCAAGCAGAGCAACCCTTCGGAGCTTAAGGCGGCCCTGGTCTTCGGCGCGTTGTATGGCGTGGTCCTGCTCGCGGTCGCCGCGGCCAAGGAATATTTGGGGCAAAGCGGTCTTTATGCCGTGGCGATCCTTTCCGGACTGACCGACATGGACGCCATCACGCTCTCCGTGGCGCAACTGGTGCAGGCCGACAAGTTGGATGGCCAGACTGGCTGGCGATTGGTAATCACGGCGTCATTGGCCAACCTGGTGTTCAAGACCGGCGTGGTGGCCGTGCTGGCGGATCGCGCGTTGTTGGGCCGTATCGCGATGCTTTTCGGGGGAGCGTTTATCGGCGGGCTGGCCATCATCTTTCTCTGGCCCAATTGAAGTTCGCCCCGAAAGGGGCCGCTGGCTCCCGTTACGGCGTGTCGGCTAGGACGCTGTCTTGGTGACATTCCCGCCTTGGGGAAAACTTCTCCTTCCCATTTTTGGCGATTCCGTGTTTCATCCGGGGCGTTTTGACTTGTCGGCGCAACCCGTAGGACGGGCCAGGCGGCGTTGTCAGGACGACAGATTTTTTGCAACATGCCAAAGCGCACAGACATCCATTCGGTTCTCATCATCGGCGCCGGCCCGATCATCATCGGCCAGGCTTGTGAGTTCGACTACTCCGGCACCCAGGCTTGCAAGGCCCTGCGCGAGGAAGGTTACCGCGTCATCTTGGTGAATTCGAACCCCGCCACGATCATGACGGACCCTGAGTTCGCGGATCGTACGTATATCGAACCCATTACGCCGGAAGCAGTTGAGAAGATCATCGTGCGCGAGCTGGACGAGCTGAAGCGCCTGGGCGCGACGGGCAAGCTGGTGTTGCTCCCCACGCTCGGCGGCCAAACGGCGCTGAACACGGCCATGAGCCTGCATCGCAGTGGGGTGCTGGAAAAGCATGGCATCGAGATGATCGGGGCGAAGCCCGAGGCCATCACAAAGGGTGAAGACCGCCAGATTTTCAAAGACCTGATGCTCGAGATCGGCCTAGATGTGCCGATCTCCGGCACCTCGCACAACATGCAAGAAGCGTGGGAGGTGGCGGAAAAGATCGGGCGCTTCCCGCTCATCATCCGGCCGGCGTTCACGCTGGGCGGCACGGGTGGCGGCATCGCGTATAACCGCGACGAGTTTGAGGAGATGGCCAAGCGCGGCATGGACCTCTCCCCGGTCAGCGAGATCCTCATCGAGGAATCCCTGCTCGGCTGGAAGGAATACGAGATGGAAGTGATGCGTGATCGCGCGGATAACTGCGTCATCATCTGCTCCATCGAGAACTTCGATCCCATGGGCGTCCACACGGGCGATTCCATCACGGTGGCGCCCATCCAGACGCTCACGGACAAGGAATACCAGATCATGCGCGACGCCTCGTTCGCGGTGATCCGCGCGGTGGGCGTGGAAACGGGCGGTTCGAATATCCAGTTCTCCGTGGACCCGCAGACGGGCCGCATGATCGTCATCGAGATGAACCCGCGCGTGAGCCGCAGCTCGGCGCTGGCGTCCAAGGCGACGGGCTTCCCGATCGCCAAGATCGCCGCGAAGCTGGCCGTCGGCTATCTGCTGGACGAGATCAAGAACGACATCACGCGCGAAACCCCCGCGAGCTTCGAGCCGACCATCGATTACGTCGTCACGAAGATCCCGCGTTTCGCTTTCGAGAAGTTCCCGCAAGCGGATGCTACGCTGACCACACAGATGAAGTCCGTGGGCGAGGCCATGGCCATCGGCCGTACCTTCAAGGAATCGTTGCAGAAATGCCTGCGCTCACTGGAGATCGGCCGCAGCGGCTTAGGCGGCGACGGCAAGGCCTGGCGTGTGGGCACCGAGGTGTATGGCGACCGCGACATCCTGCCTAAGGACGTCATCAGCCGTAAGCTGAGCGTGCCGAACGCCGAACGCATCTTCTTCATCCGCCATGCCATGCGTGCTGGAATGACCGTCGAGGATATCTTCAACCTGACGAAGATCGACCGGTGGTTCCTGACGCAGATCAAAGAGATCGTGGATGTGGAGGAGGAGCTGGCGGCGAGTGTGGCTTAAGCCGTAATAAAGTTTCAGAAGTTTTTAGCAAACGGCGGTCATTCGACCGCCGTTTTTTTTGTTGCCCATATTTGCATTTCAACGTTCTCGCAATCATTGACCGGAAACATCTGTTTACGGCAAGCTGTGGGCATGAAAGCCCCGTCTCCTGCCGTGCATGGCATTTCGCGCCGTGCGTTTGCCAAGACCACCCTTGCTGCCACGGCCTCGCTTATCGCGGCGCCGGCGTTTGTGCGAGGGCAAAACCTTAACAGCAAGTTGAACATCGCCATCATCGGGTCGGGTGGGCGAGGGCGGGCGAGCATCGCGGGGTGTGCGGGGGAGAACATCGTGGCGTTGTGCGATGTGAATGAGCTGAACCTGGAGTCGGCGGCGAAGCTGTATCCCAAGGCGCGCAAGATCGATGACTTCCGCAAGTTGTTCGATTACTCGAAGGAGTTCGATGCGGTGACGGTGGCGGTCTGTGAGCACACGCATGCGCTGGCGACGATGATGGCGCTGAAGGCGGGAAAGCATGTGTATTGCGAGAAGCCGCTCACGCATAATATCTGGGAGGCGCGGCTGATCCGGGAAGAGGCGGCGAAGGCGGGTGTGGCCACGCAGATGGGCATCCAGATGCATTCTTCGCCGAATATGCGGCGGGTGGTAGAGCTGATCCAGTCGGGGGCGATCGGGCCGGTGCATGAATCGCATACGTGGGTCTCGCGAGCGTGGGGCTTGCAGAGCAAGGAGGCCTCGGACCGCAACAAGGACCGCGTGTACGTGGCGGACCGGCCACGGGAAACGATGGAGCTGCCGAAGGGATTGAACTGGGAGCTGTGGCTCGGACCAGCGCCGGATCGGCCGTATCACGAAGTCTATTTCCCGGGGCCGAAGTGGTATCGCTGGTGGGATTTCGGCAATGGCACGATGAGTGACCTCGGTTCGCATTGGAACGATTTCGCGTTCTGGGCGTTGAAACTCGATGCGCCGTTGACGGTGGAAGCGTTTCATCCGGAGCCGGCGCATCCGGAGATCGCTCCCGCTTCGCTCACGGTGGTGTATGAATACGGCGCGCGCGGCAATCTGCCGCCGGTGAAGCACACTTGGTATCAGGGCGAGGACAAGCCGACGATCTGGAAGGAGAACAAGATCCCGCAATGGCAAAACGGGGTGCTTTTCATCGGGAAGAAGGGCATGCTGCTGGCGGATTACTCCAAGCATGTGCTGCTGCCGGAGAAAGACTTCGAGGGCTTTCAACGTCCGCCCCAAGTGTTCCCCAATCCGGCGACGCATCACGCGGAGTGGCTCGATGCGTGCAAGGGCGGCCCGAAATCGCTGGCGAATTTCGATTACGCGGGTCGGCTCACGGAAGCGAATCATCTCGGCAACGTGGCGTATCGCACCGGGCGCAAGCTGCACTGGGATGCCGCGGCGATGCGTGATTGGTCGGTGCCTGAAGCGGACAAGTTCATCACGCGCGAGTATCGCAAGGGCTGGCGGCTGGTGTAAGTGCTTCGCTCAGTGCCGTTGGATTTTGTACCATACAATTTGGTAGTGGAAGCCATGGACCGGTGATGGCCCCACTGGCAAGTTGCCTCGTATCATTTTCTAGCTGAGAGCATGCAAGTATCATGAGCGAAGTATCCGATCCATTTCGTGAGGCGCGGCAGGCTGGGGCCGTGATGAAGTGTCCGTTCCAAGGCGAGAATCTGCCCATGATCTTGCGGCATGCCGATGTGCGGAGCGCGGCAAAGGATTGGCAGACCTTCAGTTCCGATGCACCGTGTCGCGTGCCTATCCCTTCGGAAGAAGCCGTGCGTTCGGTGCGGCAGTTGCCGCTGGAGGTCGATCCGCCAGTGCATGCGGATTACCGGGCCATCGCCGAGCCGTTCTTTCAGCGTCCGAAAGACCCGGCGTTCATCGCCAAGGTGGAGGGCTTGATTGGTGGCATGCTGGATGAGGCGTTGAGCAAGGAATCGTTCGAGGTCATCCACGATTTTGCCATCCCGCTGCAATCCCGGGCGCTTACGTACCTGCTGAATGTGCCGGAGAAGGAGGCCGATATCTGGATCGGCTGGGGCGTGCATGTGTTCCGCGTGGCGGGCGGCCTCAGCAATGAGACGGGGCTGGATAAATATCTGCGCGAGCAATTCGAGCGGGCGACGAGCAATCCGGGTGACGACTTCTTCAGCGCGCTAACGAAGGCGACTTTTCAGGGTCGCCCACTCACGCGGGAAGAGATGATGGGCTTTGCGAACATCGCGTTCGCCGGTGTTCGCGAAACTATTATCAACACAATCTCGTGCGCGCTGGGTTATCTGGCAAAGCACCCGGAGGCACTGGAGTTTCTGCGCGCGGACCCGAGCCGGGTGATCCATGCGAGCGAGGAATTCTTCCGCGTTTACATGCCGCTCACGCATATCGGGCGCGTCTGCCCGGAGGAGACCGAGGTGCATGGGGACACGGTGCCGCCGGATGGACGCGTGGCGCTCTGCTGGGCGTCGGCGAACTTTGATGAAGCCGCCTTCAAAGACCCGCACGAGATCAGGCTGGACCGCAAACCGAATCCGCATCTGTCGTTCGGCTTCGGCAATCACCTTTGCCTCGGGGCACCGCATGCGCGTTTGATCCTGCGCACGCTCTTGCGTCTGTGCGCGGAGAGCTTGCAGAGCATCACGGTAATTGCGGCACAGGAGCGGGTGGAACACGAGGCAACCTACGATCGCACGCTTGGGTACGAGTCTTTGACCATCAAACTGGTGGGGCGCTGAGTAACAACCTATTTCTATCATGCAGATGAATCGTCGTGAGTTTCTTGGACAGACGGTGGCGGGTGTCACCGCGTTGGCGGCAGCTTCACCGCTTGCAGTGCAGGCGGCGGAGAAACCGCTGGAGATCATCGACACGCACACGCATTTCTATGATCCGACGCGGCCACAAGGTGTTCCGTGGCCGCCGAAGAGTGATCCGCTGCTGTATCGCAAGGTGCTGCCGGCGGATTATCGCGCGTTGAAGGTGCCGCAGCCGGTGGCGGGTACGCTAGTGGTGGAGGCGAGCGTGTGGGTGGAGGATAACCAGTTCATCCTGGACCTCGCGAAGAAGGATAAATTTATCTTGGGCTTCGCGGGTAACTTGAAGCCGGGCGAGGCGGAGTTCGCGGCGAACTTGAAACGCTTCGCGGCGGATAAGATTTATCGCGGCATCCGGGTGAGTGGAAAGGTGCTCGCGGATAATCTGCAGAATGATGCCTTTGTGGCGGACTTGAAGCGGTTGATGGATCTGGACTTGGAACTCGATGTCAATGGTCCGGCAAATACTTTGCCGGCCATCGTGGAGATCGCGAAGAAGCTGCCGAGCTTGCGCATTGTGATCAATCATCTCTCGAACACGCGCATCGACGGGAAGACGGTGGATGCCGCGTGGCAGGAGAACATGGAGGCGTGTGCGAAGCAGAAGCGCGTCTATGGGAAAGTCTCCGGGCTGGTGGAGGGCACGGGAAGGAAGGATGGCACGGCTCCGGCGGATGCGGGTTTTTATCAGCCGCAGCTCGATGTGATGTGGCGGGCCTTCGGTCAGGACAAGCTGGTGTATGCGAGCAACTGGCCGGTGAGCGAGCGCTTTGCGCCCATCGGCACGGTGCAACAGATCGTGCATGATTACTTCAGCGCGAAGGGGAGCCAGGCCTTGCGCGCGGTGTTCGGCGGGAATGCGAAGGCGGCGTACAAGTGGTTGAAGCGGTGAGACTATCGGTCGCAGGTGAAATCTTGGTGACGTTTTTCTATTGCCAAAGAGGGCGCGTTTCGGTGTGTTTCTCTTAACGGCAGCCGTAGTTTGGCTGGCCCGGACCACTGATTTCATTGTGAACGAGACTTTGCCTTCCAATCCAGCCACCGCACCGGCCAAACCGGCCATCAATTATCATGACCGCACCATCCGGCTGAACCCGCCGAAGAATGCGCTGAACAAGTGCTTGCGCGGGTTGTTCGACTGGTTTGAGCGGCGGGTGGCGGGAGTGTCGGTGAATCCGGACCTGCACGTGTATGATAACCAGACGTTCCCGTGGGCGGCGGAGGTGGAGGCGGATTGGAAAAAGGTGCGCGCGGAGCTGGACCAGGTGATGAAGTTCCGCGACCAGATGCCGAGCTTTCAGGACATCCTCAAAGAAGTGGGCAATATCCAGACGGATGACCAGTGGAAGACATTTTTCCTGATGGGCATCGGGATGGATTGCACGGACAACGCGGCACGTTGCCCGGAGACGATGCGCGTTTTGCAGAAGATACCCGGCGTGAAGACGGCGTTCTTCTCCATCCTGTCGCCGAAGAAGCACATCCCGGCGCATCGCGGAGCGTTCAATGGCCTACTGCGATTGCATCTCGCACTGATGGTGCCCGAGCCGCGCGAGCAGGTGCGCATCCGCATCGGGAATGATTTTTACAATTGGACCGAAGGTAAGGTGCTGATCTTTGACGACACCTACAATCACGAGGTGTGGAATGACACGGACGGGTATCGCGTGGTGTTGTTCGTGGATTTCGCGCGGCCGTTGAAGTCGCCTTGGAACAGGTTGTTGAACGGGGTGCTGAATATGGCTTCGCTGGCGCCGTTCCTGCGCGAGGCGGGGATGAAGCAGAAGAAGTGGGAGAAGAAGATGGGGGAGAAGCGGTAAACCACGGAATACACTGAATACGCGGAAATGGGGTTGGGAAGTTGCGTTGTGGGTTGCGTCATCCGGGAAATGTGGTATCCATTTCAGGACATACCTAAATTGCTTATGAAACTCGCAAAAATTGTTTTACCTGCTTTGGTCCTCCCGTTGGCTTTCTTTGTCACCGGTTGTGAAACGATGGATCATGATGATCATGCGCATGCGGCTCCGTCTGCCCATGTCAACGCCTGGGCGAGCGTGACTGAGGCGGTCGCGGTGATGACGCCGACCGAGGGGAGCAAGACCAAGGGAGTGATCCACTTCACGCAAGCCGGTGCGAAGGTGAAGATCGAGGGGAGCATCGAGGGGCTGACCCCGAACCAGAAGCATGCCATCCATATCCACGAGGCGGGCAACCTCAATTCCAAGGATGGCACGGCCACGGGCGGACATTACAATCCAGAGGGGCATGCCCATGGACTGACAAGTAGCGCGACCCGGCATGCGGGTGATTTGGGCAACCTGCAAGCCGATGGCAGCGGCAAGGCCACACTGAGCCTCGTGGTGGACAATATCACGGTGGCGGGCCTGAAGAACCCGATCGTGGGCCGCGGCGTGATCATCCATGCGAAGGAAGATGATGGCGGGCAACCTACGGGCAATGCCGGCGGCCGCATCAGCCAGGGCGTGATCGGCATCGTGAAGACGGCGGCGAAGTAAGCAACGCTGATACGCCAGATAGTTTAGAGCTTACCCTTCATCCCCTTAGCGGGGTGAAGGGTTTTTGTTTGTGATGGGGATAACTCGTTCTTCACAGGTAGTGCCGGTTAAAATCCCTTTACCCACTTCTCTGGGTTGTTATTTTCTCCCGACAGTCATTATGCGTACCACTTTGCGATTTCTCGTTTCGTTACTGAGTTTGTCTTTGTTGGCCGGCGGGTTGCAGGCGCAGCAGCAACAGCCGAAACAGCAACCCAAACAGCAGGGGAAGCAACAGCCCAAGGGGCCGATGCGCGCGCCGGATATGGGCATCGATGTGCCGCCGGCGGTGCGGGCGGATCTGGGGCCGAAGGTGGTGGCGCTGGGCAAGGAGATCGAGGCGTTGAAGCTGGAGCTGAAGTCCAAGCCCGCGATGCTGGACCTGCTGCCGGATGTGCAGATCTATTACAACGCCACGTATCATGCGCTGATGCACAATCTCTTCTATAACGAGAAGGATTTCGCGGTGGCGGACGCGATGGTGAATTACGGGAATTACCGGGCCAAGCAGTTGCGGGCGGGGAACCCGACCTGGATCAACTCGACTGGGCTGGTGGTGCGCGGGTATGTGTCGCGCATCGATGGCTCGGTGCAGCCGTATGGTCTGGAGATACCGGCGACGTATTCGCGCAGCAACACGGACAAGAAATATCGCGTGGATTTCTGGTTTCACGGGCGTGACAGCAAGTTGAGCGAGCTGAAGTTTATCAATGACCGGCAGACGAAGTACGGCCAGTTCAAGCTGGATGACGGGTTCGTGCTGCAAACCTACGGACGGCATAACAACGGTTCACGGTTCGCGGGTGAGACGGATGCCTTTGAAGCGCTCGCGGCGGTGAAGAAGCATTATCCGATCGATGAGGATCGCATCAGTGTGCGTGGTTTCTCGCTGGGTGGCGGCACGACGTGGCACATGGCCACGCATCATGCGGGCTTGTGGTATGCGGCGGCACCGGGTGCGGGTTTCTCCGATACGGAGCAGTTCTTGAAGATCTACACACGTGAACCGCCCCCGACGTGGTTCGAGGAGAAGCTCTGGCGCATGTATGACTCGGTGACGATCCCGGGGAATCTCTTCCAGTGCCCGACGATCGCTTACAGCGGCGAGAAGGATGGCCAGAAGCTGGCGGCGGATTTGATGGAAGCGGCGATGGAGAAGGAAGGGCTGAAGCTTACGCATGTCATCGGCAAGGACATGGGGCATCGCTACGACACGAACTCCATCGCAGAGATCAGCAAGTGGATGGATGAAAAGGCGGCGAAGGGCCGTGAGGTGACGCCGAAGGAGATCCGGTTCACGCTGTTCACGCTGCAGTTCAATCAGATGAAGTGGATCACGGTGGACCGCTTGATGCAGCATTGGGAGAAGGGTCAGATCAACGCGACGGTGACGGGGCCCGGAGCGGTCTCGGTGAAGACAGAGAATATCTCGGCCTTCACTATCAAGATGCCCGCGGGGCAAGCTCTGGTGAGCGGTTCGCCGAAGGTGACGGTGGATGGCAAGGAATTGGCAAGCATCCCGGTGGCGGGTGACAAGTCTTGGAAGCCGTCCTTCTACAAGGTGAACGGCCAG
>JAURFH010000075.1 GCA_030834415.1 Verrucomicrobiota bacterium
CAGCAGCCGGCCCGGCCCGGGCAGGGGCACGATCGCCGGCTGCCAGATCCCCACCAGCGCCAGCATCACGATCACGAACGGCACCCGTGTGGCCTGTTCGGCCAGATGGGCGGCGAGGTGGCGCCAGAGCGGATGCAGCGGTTGCAGCAACTGCGGCGAGAGCTTGCCCTGAAGCGCGTCTTCCTCGAACACGTGGATCAACCACACCACGCTCGCTACTGGCGTGACTCCCGCGAAACACGGGGTGCTCTATAACGGCATGCTCACCTTCCCGGGCAACGCTCAGCCGCCGAAGATCGAGCAATGGCGCGACAAGAACGAGATGGTGCGGGTGCCGACCGTCTATGATCACGCCTTCAAAGTCGGTCTCACCACCGCCCATGTGGACTGGGTGCCGACCACGAATGCGAACACCTTCAACTGGGATTTCCCCGAGCGCCCCAACCCGCAAGGCAAGATCGAGCAGGAGATGGTAAAAGCCGGTTTGATCACTCTGCCGGAGCTTGAGGATTTCAACCGCAGCAATCCCGCTTGGCGCGACCAGATGTGGACCCGCGCAGCTGTGCATATCATGGAGAAGTATCAGCCGAACCTCTTTTACTTCCACTTGCTGAACACGGACGCGAACAACCACAAGTATGGCCCCGGCACATGGGCCAGCCTCACCGCCTATGCCTACGCGGATAATTGCATCCAGCAATTACTGGATGCGCTGGATCGCGCCAAATTGCGGGAGAAGACCACCATCATCGTTGTCACCGATCACGGCTTCAAAACCGCGCAAAAACTCATCCGGCCAAACGTCGTGTTGCGTAAGAACGGTCTGATACGTGCTGCCGGACCGAGTGTGACGAGCTGTGATGGATATGTGATGGCTTCCGGCGGCATCGCCCTATTCTACGCCGTGAATTCGGCGAACAAGGCTGAGACTATCGCCAAGGCCAAACCGCTTTTGAGTGATCTGGAGGGCGTCGCTTCAATGATTGAGCCAAAGGATTACGCTGCTTACGGCATGCCCACGCCAGCCGCCAATGAACAGGCCCCTGACCTGGTGCTCTTTGCCAAGGCTGGTTACGCCTTCCATGGTTCACATGTCCTGGATACGCCCATCACCGAAGTCACAGCGGACGCTTACCCTGGTCATCACGGCTACCTGAACACCGATCCGCAACTCGATGGCGTCTTCATCATCTCCGGTGCGGCGGTCAAACCGGGTGTGAAACTGGAGAAGATCACCAATCTCGATATCGCCCCCACGACCGCGAAGATTCTCGGCCTGACCATGCCCAATGTGGATGGCCGGGTGTTGCAGGAAGTGCTGAAGTAAGCAGCCGAGTTCAGTTGCTATTATTAAAACTGAGCGGAAGGCACTTGCTCTCGCACTGCGGGCTCCACATTGAAGTATTCCACCGTGGTGAAGTTGAAAGCGCTGGCAACCAGACTGCTCGGGAACATCTCACACTTGTTCCGGTAGTCGCGCACATTTCCATTGTAGAAACGGCGTGCCGCCTGGATACGGTCTTCCGTATTCACCAGTTCCTTTTGCAGTTTCAGGAAATGCTGGTCTGCCTTGAGTTGTGGATACTGCTCCACCACCGCCATCAAACGCTGCAATCCTGCCACCAGTTCCTGCTCGTCTGTCTGACGCGAGCCTTGGGGATTGGCGGTGCAGCGGTTGCGCAATTCGATGACTTTCTCCAGCACCTCCTTCTCATGCGCGGCATATCCTTTCACCGTCGCCACCAGATTGGGGATGAGATCGTAGCGGCGTTTCAGTTCGGTATCGATGTTGGCCCAGGCATCCTTGAGATGATTCTTGAGAGCGACCAAGGCGTTATACTGCACGATCACATACAGGGCTGGGAGCAGCACTATGGCGGCGAGGACGATGAGTAAGATAGGCATGCTAACGGTTGTTAAATAGATATTCCGGCATCAAGGTGCGGAGGGTGACCAGACGGTCCAGGTTCCCCGGTATCTGCTCGGGTGCAAGGCAGCGCGAGAACGCCACCGCCAGCACCAATCCTTCGATCTCTACCATCAGGTCCGGATTGGCGAGCAGGTACTCCATCATCCGCGTGTGGCAGAAATCATAGGCGAACTTCTTGTCCGCCGCTCGCACGCAGAACCGCCTTGAGAATTCGTGCGATTCAAAATCGATATCATCATAGCCGAACGCCTGCGCGATCTTGGAGAAGATTCCCTCGGGACCGATCGTCACTTCCGGGAACTGTCGCTCCAGCATGAGCATGAAGAACGAGAAATGATGGTGATGTGTTTTGCGCCGGCCTTTCGAATCCCGCGAATGCGTCTCGTAATGGTAATCGAATACCTTGACCTCCTGCCCCTGATATTTCCCGGAGAGGATGTTGTAGGCGTAGCGGTTGGAACCCTGCGCCAGCTTGTCCAGAAAGCTGTAACGGTTCGCCAGATTCCAATCTTTCTCCTGAGTATATTGCAGCCCCAACTGCGCGGCCAACAAAGCAAAAGCTTCGCGCCGTTTCTTCTCCATGATGAAGCCTAAAACGGCCAAACCGATGAAGGCCCCGATGAAGAGTATGACAACTAATCCTTCCATCTTTTCCTGAATGTCCTTGATGAAATCTCAACATCCACGACCGGTGATGGCCAGTAGAATTTGCCGCCGTATTTATAGCACCAACCCGCTTATCACTTCTCCGGTATCGGCACGCGCAGCAGCGTATCCAGACTGTGTTTCTTGATGCCAAAGAAGTTTTTCAGCTCCTCGATGCGTTCCCGCGCTGCATGATCCGTGAAAGGCTCTCCCTCTCGCACCGCCGCGATCATCAGGTTCTTCGGCGTATGCTCGGAGGAGACGAATTCGAACACCTTCGTCTTATAGCCTGCCCATTCCAGATAAAGCGCGCGCAAGCCATCCGTCACCCACTCGGCCATGCGCTCTTCCATCACCCCATGGCGCAGCACTGGAGCGAGCACGGTGGGATGTTGCAATTGCGGCCGCACTTCCTTGTGGCAGCACGGGGCTACCACGATGAGCTTGGCGCGCATCTCGGTCCCGCGACGAATGGCTTCATCCGTAGCGGTGTTGCATGCGTGCAACGCGATGAGGACTTCGATGTCCTTGATCCGTGCTTGGTCGATGGTGCCTTCCAGAAACGTCAGCCCCTCCGCCCCGATCTCCTTGGCGATGCCATTCGTCTTCTCGACGAGGTCCGCGCGAGATTCCACGCCCAACACTTCCACCGGTGAGTTCTTCGTGCGCCGGAGCCAATGCCACGCAGCGAAAGTCAGGTAACCCTTGCCGCAACCCATGTCCGCGATGTTCAGCGGTTGGCCTGGCCGCCAGCCACAATCATCCAGCAAGTGCGATAAGATCTCGAGGTAACGGTTGATCTGGCGATGCTTGTCCGCCATGGAGGGCAGCACACGGCCATTCGCTTCCGCGACGCCGAGCGCGGCCAGCCAGTCATTGGCGGCGGCATCCAGCAGGCGCACACGTTCGCGGTCATGTTTGGGCGCTGGGGCCGTCACGATGGCTGGTTTATGCGAGGAGAGCTGTGGCTGGCCGTTGCGTGGGAAGTGCAGTTGCCAGTCCTTTTGTGTGGTGCCGAGCAGGGCGTTCTTCCATGCCCCTTGCATCTGTTCCTCCAGCCAGCCCATGCCCCGCTCCAGCGGGATGTTCTTCGCGACATCGTTGGTGCGCCGCTTGAAGGTTACGGCCAGATGCGGCACCTGGCGCAATTGCACCTTGCGCACCGTCACGCGCTCCACGCCATCGCTGGGCTGCAAAGAGCCGGACAGGACAAGGCGCACAAAAGTGCCGTCCTGCAAACTCGTTTCCGTCTTCGCCATGAACTCTGCTATCGGATCTGCATTCTGCATGTGGCGGCCAGTCTAACGGGTGCCGGATAAATGAAAAGCAGACGCTTCTTTTGAGATTCAACGGTAAGAGGTGTCCGGATTTTGCTTTATGGCTGCAAAAAACAGCCGTCTTTTGGTATTAAAAGTAGGGCAGAAACACTTTGATGGCCTAGTTTATCACTGAGATAATGAAGCAAAATCATAGTTCCGGGAACGGGAAGCAGTGGCACCAATTGGCTGCCACTGAAGTATTTGGCTTGCTGGATACCGATGTGGCTAAGGGCTTGTCCCCTGAAGAAGTCGCCCGCCGTCAGGCCATCCATGGCCCGAACCGGCTCAGCAGCAAGGGCCAGACCCCGGCATGGTTGCGTTTCCTCCACCAGTTCAACCAGCCGCTTGTCTATCTCCTCCTGATCGCTTCCGGAGTTACCGCTTACTTGCAGGAATGGGTGGATAGCGGGGTGATCTTTGGGGTGGTGATGGTCAACGCCATCGTCGGCTATCTGCAAGAGGCCAAAGCGGAAAAAGCCATCGACGCCCTCTCACGCATGGTCGTCACCGAAGCCACCGTGCGGCGGGGTGGTAGAAAACTGCGTGTCCACTCAGAGGACTTGGTGCCAGGTGATGTCGTGCTCCTGCAATCCGGCGACAAGGTTCCCGCCGATCTGCGGCTGTTCACTGTGCGTAATCTGCAGGTGGATGAATCTGCCTTGACCGGCGAATCTGTTCCCGTGGGCAAGCATAGTGATGTGCTCGCTCTGGATACGATTCTCGCCGAACGGAAGAACCTCGCCTACGCGGGGACACTGGTCACCTATGGCCAGGCGGAAGGCGTCGTTTGGGCCATCGGTAACCAGACGGAAACAGGCCGCATCGCCAGTTTGATCGCGAGCGTCACGGAGCTATCCACGCCGCTTACCCGCAAGATCGCCGAATTCAGCAAGCTGCTGCTCTGGATCATCATGGGGCTGGCGTTGGTGACCTTTGCCGTCGGTATTTTGCGCGGCCAACCGCCCGTGCAGATGTTCATGGCGGCCGTGGCCTTGGCCGTTGGGGCCATCCCTGAGGGCTTGCCTGCCGCAGTCACGATCACCCTCGCCATCGGCGTATCCCGCATGGCGAAACGTCAGGCTATCATCCGTAAACTTCCCGCCGTGGAAACACTGGGCAGCACCACCGTCATCTGTTCGGACAAGACGGGAACGCTCACGGAAAACCAGATGACAGTGCAGGAGATCTGGGCCGGAGGCTTCTTTGAAGTGACAGGTGCCGGCTATGAAGCCGCCGGCGAAGTGAAACAGGAAGGCGCGCCGTTCTCTGTCAGCACAGACATTGCGTTGCATGAAGTGCTCAAGGCCGGTTTGCTCTGCAATGACACCCAGTTTCAACATGAAGACGGAAAGTTGACGGTCCAGGGCGATCCCACGGAAGCGGCGCTGCTTGTGGCCGCTCGCAAAGGCGGCCTCGTTGAAGCGGAATTGCACGATCGCCATGCCCGGATCGATTCCATTCCCTTCGAGTCCGAGCATCAGTTCATGGCCACCCTCCATCATGGCGGCAACCTCGACCGCGTGATCTACAAGAAGGGCGCCGTCGAACGGTTGTTGGATCACAGCGACCATATGCTATCCGCGAGCGGTGAACAGATCCCCTTGGATCGCGCAGCCGTCCGTGCCCATTCGGATGCGATGGCAGCCAAGGGCCTGCGCGTGCTGGCCTTCGCCCGTCGGGATGTGCCACGGGAACATTCCAAGCTGGAGCATCATCACGTGAAGCACGGGCTCACTTTTCTCGGTTTGCAGGGGATGATCGATCCGCCTCGCGCCGAAGCGATCCAAGCCGTGGCGCGTTGTCAGCAGGCGGGTATAGCGGTGAAGATGATCACCGGCGATCATGCCCTCACGGCGGCGGCCATCGCGGACCGGATCGGACTGCAAGGCGAGCGTGATGCCCAAGGCGCCTTGCGCGCCATCAGTGGTCGTGAGCTGGAGAAATTGGGCGATGATGAATTTCTGAAAGTGGCCTCTAAATACGGCGTTTTCGCGCGCGTCGCCCCCGAACAGAAATTGCGGCTGGTGAAAGCTCTGCAAACGCAGAATCACGTCGTGGCCATGACGGGTGACGGAGTGAATGATGCTCCGGCCTTGAAACAGGCCGACATCGGCATCGCCATGGGCAAGTCCGGCACCGACGTGGCGAAAGGCGCCGCCGATATGCTGCTCACGGATGACAACTTTGCTTCCATCGAAGCTGCCGTGGAAGAAGGTCGTGGCGTCTTTGACAACCTCACCAAGTTCATTGTGTGGACCATTCCCACGAATCTGGGTGAAGGATTGATCCTGCTCGCAGCCATTTTCCTGGGTCTGGAACTGCCCGCCTTACCCGTCCAGCTCCTGTGGGTGAACATGATGACCGCCACCTTCCTCGGGCTTATGCTGGTCTTCGAGCCCAAGGAGCCAGACCTTATGGATCGCCAGCCGCGTGATCCGAGCGAGCCGATCCTTACCCACCCGCTCTTCATGCGCACGGGCTTGGTGACGCTGATTCTGGTGGCAGGCGCCTTTGGTCTGTTCCTCTGGGAACAGCAGATGGCCGGGGCGACGATTCAGGAAGCCCGCACGCTGGTGATCAACACTATCGTCATGGTGGAGATCTTCTACCTGCTGAACTGCCGCTCGCTTTCCCGCTCGGTGACTTCGCTGGGCTGGTTTAGCAACCGTTGGCTGCTAGCCGGTATCGGGGCCATGCTCCTGGCGCAGCTTGCTTTTACCCATCTGCCGGTGATGAACCGCTGGTTTCATACGGCACCCATCGGGCTTAACGGCTGGCTGCATGTGCTGGCAGTGGGGTTGGCGTCATTTCTGATCGTGGGCTTCGAGAAATGGGTGCGCTTCCACCGCACCAAGTCGCCTTGATGCCAATTTGGCGGCTGACCCTTGGATGCAAACAAGGGATAACCCTAGTCCCTTATACCGTAGCCATGGTAGAGGCAGTTTTGCCGTTCAATGTTAGTCTTTTCATGTGCTCAGAGAAGTCTCTGGGCAGTCAGACGGTGAAGAGTCCGGTCCAGTAGCATTTAAACCCGGCTTGAACATATGACTAACGACATGAACAAAAATGTATCTGCCTTGCAGGAAGAAGCTCCGGTCAATCGCCCGGTGCAGGCGCTTTTGTCATGCCTCTGGGTGGCGAATATCGCCTTCTTGCTGTACTTCTTGGTGAAGCACATCTAAGCCGCACTTGGTGGCTTACTCCTTCGCCGGCTTGGGCACTTTGCCCCCCAGTTCACCTGGCATCTTGGCGATGTAATAGAAACGGACGTTCAGTTCCGTGGCCATCTTCTCCAGTTCATCCAGCTCCTGCGGTTCACCGATGTAAAGGATGTAGAGTTTTGGCAACCGGGTGACCTGTTCCTTGAAGGCGTCCTTGATGACGCGACGCACCTTGGCACTGTTCGGTCCGGAGATGGCGATATCCACCTGCCGCAAGCCACCTCGCGCCATGATCCGCGAAAGGTTCATCGCCGTTTGGGAAGGCGCAGCGGCGGAAAGCGTATTGAACGTGGAATCCGCAAATGATCCACTGGAAGGCACCCAGAAGAGCTCCACGTTGTTATGGTGGAAGAAAGTATAGGCATCATCCCGCACCGCAGGCGGCATCGTCTCTGGGCCAGTGGACTTGCAGCTCGTGAATGTCATCAGGGCAGCCGCGAGCAGCAGGTAACGGAAATACGACTTCATGCGCGCAGCATAATGAACCACCCGCCGCTGGCAACAGTAGCTTCAGCGAAGAATCCCTTCCTCCAGCCACCGGTAGTCGCCACCCATCACGCCCTGCGCCAATTGGTAATTCGCCCGGTCCTCATTCTCATGCAAAGCCCGGAAGAGTGTCTTGATCCGTAAACGTGCATTCCGGCAGAAGCACTCGGCCAAGGTCAGGGCCTCGCCCCTATGCTCGTGCTCCCACAGGCTCTGCGCCCGGGCCAACGTCGCCGTCATCGCGAAGAGTTCCGTGCCGATATCTACAAAGCGGCCCAGCAACACCTGTTGTTTCTCCAGCTTCGGCCCGAACCGCACCATCGCATGGAACAAAGCCCGGCCCAGCTTCCGGCTCGTCCGTTTCACATACCGCAGATGGCTCGCCAGCGGCGACAACACCTCGGGCAGCCCCGCAGTGACCGGCAGCCATTGTAGCGGATACCACCGGGCGTAAAAGAAGCCTGCCTTCATCGCAGCTTTCGCCCGCGCCTTCATCGGCAGACGCGTATTCAGGACGGCTCCGCCTGCGCGCAGATGCGGGTCCAGCGCCTCGCGTGCGATGAAGAGCCGCATGATCTCGCTCGAGCCCTCGAAGATGGTGTTGATACGGCTGTCGCGCAGCATGCGTTCGATGGCCAGCGGCTTCTCCCCACGTGCCTTGAGCGAGTCTGCTGTCTCATAACCGCGCCCGCCTCTGATCTGCATCGTGTCATTCACGATCTCCCAGGCACGCTCCGTGCCCCAGAGCTTGCACATCGCCGCTTCCACGCGGATATCCGCGCGCTTGTCCTTGTCCACCTTGCTGGCGGTGAGCAGCGTCATCGCTTCCATCGCGAACACATCGGCCGCCATGCGGGCCAGTTTGTCGGCGATGGCCGCGTGCTTGCCTATGGCGGCGCCCCATTGCTCGCGCTCCTTCGCCCATTCGCGGGCGATCTGGAGACAACGCTTGGCCAAGCCTGTGCAAGCCGCAGGCAAAGTGAGCCGTCCGGTGTTCAGCGTGGACAATGCCACCTTCAATCCCTTGCCTTCGCCTAACAGGATGTTCTCCCGCGGCACCTTGACGTTCGTGAAATGGATCACGCCATTATATAGCGCCCGCAAACCCATGAAGTGGCAGCGCCTCACGACCTCCACCCCCGGTGACCGCGTATCCACGATGAAGGCCGTGACCGGGTCGCGTCCTTTGCCATCTTTTGCCGGAGTCTTCGCCATCAGCACTAGCAATCCCGCTTTGGTTCCGTTTGTGCACCAGAGCTTTTCGCCATTGAGCACGAAGTAGCGCCCATCCGCGGTCGGCTCCGCATGCGTCTGCATCCGCGCCGGGTCCGAGCCCACCCCTGCTTCCGTCAAGGCGAACGCCGTGATCTTGCCCTTCGCGATACGTGGCAGAAACCGTTTCTTCTGCTCCTCCGTGCCGAAGAGGATGAGCGGTTGCGGCACGCCGATGGATTGATGCGCGGAGACAAGTGCCGTCAGGTTCCCGCAATGACTGCCAAGCAGCTCCGCCGCGCGGCAATAGTTCGTCTGCGACAGTCCCAAGCCGCCGAATCGGGGCGATATCTTGATCCCGAACGCGCCCAATTCCTTGAGCCGTTGGATCACATGCGCCGGGATCTCACCCGTGCGATCAATCTCATCCGGGTCCACCTGCTCGCGCAGGAAATCACCCAAGCGATGCAGGAATGCATCGCCTTGGTCTCGATCCTCATGGCGTTGCTCGGGGAAGGGGAACACCTCATCGAAATGCGTTTCCCCCATGAACAGTCCGCTAGCGTAGGTGGAGCGGGTGCGCTCCGGTTCGCGGGCGGCCTCGGTCATCTCCAGTGCTGCCCGTTGTCCCTCGGACATCTTGGAGGTGTCGATCATCGGTGTGGGATTATCCGCTGCCGGTGTCACCGGTTGGTGGGTTTCTGTGGGTTCCAGAGTTTTCATACAACCACTCCTTTCTGGGGATAGAACGTTTCCTGATTCTGCGCTTTGCGGCGCAAAAGTGAGCAAGGGGTGAAGTAGGCATCACCCATATCGACTTCTTGTTGTAACTCATGCACGACGCGGCTCAGACCGACTGAATCCGCATACCGTAATGGACCACCGCGGAACGGTGCGAAGCCCGAGCCCATCACCATCGCGAAATCCACATCTTCCGGAGCGGTGACGACTTCCTCTTCCAGGCAGCGCGCCGCTTCATTGATCATCAGCAAGACCATTCGCCGTTGCATATCAAGGCGTGATAACCGGCTCGCCCGGCCTGGGCTTTGGAACATTTTGATGGCCTCGTTCGGTTCCGGCGTTTTCAATTCATGCCGGTAAAACCCGTGCTCGCTCTTCTTGCCCAGCAAACCAGCTGCCAGCAGGCTCTTGAGCACAGTCGGCGTGCTCATCCGGTCGGCAAAATGGAGTGCGAGCGTCTCGGCGACATGATGCGCCACATCGATACTCACCTCATCCACCAGCCGCAGCGGCCCCATCGGCATGCCGAACTCCAGCATCGCGCCGTCGATATCTTCTATCGCCGCACCTCCGGTGAATAATTCGGTGGCTTCCATCAGGTAAGGCATCAAGATGCGGTTCACCAAGAAGCCCGGGCTGTCACTGACCACCACCGGCAGCTTGCCGATCTGTTGCACGAAACGCACGGTGCGCTCTAATACCTCCGGGTCGGTGTGATGCCCGACGACTACCTCGACGAGTTGCATCCGATGCACGGGATTGAAGAAGTGGATGCCCACGACCCGTTCCGGCGAACGTGTCGCCTCAGCGATCTCGGAGACGGACAGGGCAGAGGTATTCGTCGCAAGGATGGTGTCCGGACCGGTCTCCATAGCCAGCTTGAAGAACAGGTCTTTCTTCAAGTCCATCCGCTCTACGGCCGCCTCGATGACGAGGTCCACATTCTTGAGGGAACCTTCGTGGGTGATCGGGAAGATGCGGTCATATCCCGCCCGCGCCTCTGTTCGCGTGAGGATATGGCGTTTCACCGCATCTTCGTAATTATTATGGATGGCCGTCATGCCCCGGCCGACGGCTTTCGGGTTCAGATCCCGCAGCAGCACCGGCAGCTTGCGCGAACTGAGCCAGTGCGCGATACCCGCTCCCATGACACCTGCTCCTATGACCGCCGCCTGTTTCATAGGACACTCCTGAACCAGACTGGCCGCCCGCTTGGTCCCGGCTGCAGCCGCTGGTGCTGGACGTAGGCTGAAGCCCGTGGCGGCCTGCACTTTCTTCGCCCGCTCCTGCAGGAAGAAGAGCCGCATCAGGTTATGGCAGGGTTCGGTGTTCGCCAGCAGCAGGATGGCATCCCGTTCATTCTTCAGTGAAGCATGCTCAGGTAAACCCACGCCTTGGCAAGTGACCTCTAATGCTTTCAGGACTGCCGGGTAATGACCGTATGTATCCCGCATCAAGCGTGTTCGCAGATACGGCTGGATCACGCGGGCGGCCACGACATGGTTGGTCAGGAGCACCGGCAGCTTGCGTGAAGCTAGGCGTTTCCCGCGGCGTATCCATTGCCGCGCCAATTCGAGCAGGCGCTCTTTCGGCGCTGTGCCATGGATGAGTCCCAGCTTCAGCGCCTTGCGGGCCTGGACCGGTTTGCCTTTCAAGATGAGATTGAGTGCCGTTGGTAATCCCACCAGTTTCGGCAACCGCGTGCAGCCGCCCCAAGCTGGCAATATGCCGAGTTGCGTTTCTGGAAAGCCGAGCTTTGTGACCTTGTCGGGCGAGGCGAGGCGATAATCGCACGCGAGTGCCAGTTCCATCCCGCCACCGACACACGCGCCATGGATGGCCGCGACCGTGGGGATCTTGAAGGCCGCCAAATGGGAGAACACGCGCTGTCCCAGTTCGATGAAGTCCGCCAGACCGGGTGACGGAGTATCGGCTGGCGCCTCCACCGAAGTGGACAACGCGTGCAGATCGGCGCCCGCGATAAAGATGGATTTCTTGGCGCTCCTCAGCACCAGGCTGCGCACCCGTTCATCACGCTCGATGATGCCGAGGTGTTCATCCAGTTCATGCAGGACAGACTCGTTGAAGACATTCGCGGAACTGCCGGGGCAGTCGAACGTGAGCACGCAGACACCGTCAGCCATGATCTCATGTTGCACCGCGCCTCCCGGTGTCGGCGGGGTCATGGGCACCGGCTCAGTCGCACCATTCCCCGGGGTGGTGACCAGTCGTTCCGTGAGCGGTTTAGTTATTTTCATATGCTCCTTTCCAGCCAGACCGCTCCGCCCTGGCCGCCGCCCACACAGAGCGAGACCAGCGCGTTCTTGGCCTGGCGTCTTTCCAGTTCCTTCAACGCAGTCAAAATCAGACGGGCTCCCGTGGCCCCCACCGGATGGCCCAAGGCGATCGCACCACCATTCACATTCAAACGGTCCAGCGGTATCTCGCCCAAGGGGGTGCGACGGCCCAAAACTTTGCGGGAGAATTTCTCGGACTTCACCGCCTTCAAGACCCCGAGCACTTGGGCGGCAAAGGCTTCGTTCACTTCCACCAGATCGGCGTTTTCCAGGTTCATCCCGGTGCTTTCCTCCAAGCGATCCATCGCTAAGACCGGGCCTAGGCCCATGCGCTCGGGATCGCATCCGCTGTAAGCATATGCCTTCAAGTAACCCAGCGGTTCATAGCCGAGTTCCTCAGCCATCTCGCCGCTCATCACGAGCAACGCCACGGCGCCATCGGTGATCTGGGAGGAATTGCCCGCCGTGACTGTGCCGGTGTGCCGCTCGAAGACCGGCCGCAGCTTCGCCAGCACTTCCGGCGATTGATCGGTGCGCGGCCCATTGTCATTCACCACCGGGGACTCGCCTGGCAGATAGACGGGCGTGATCTCCTCTGCCAACCGTGTGGCTGCTTCCAGGGCTTTCTTATGGGACTCCACGGCGAAGGCATCTTGTTCTTCACGGGAGACGCCGAGTTCGCGTGCCAGCACTTCGGCGGTCTGCCCCATGTTCATGCCACAAACCGGATCGGTGAGGCCGAGCAGTAGTCCCACACGCGGATTGAAATCATGCGGCCGGAAATCCAGGAGTGCCTGCATTTTTTGCGGCAGGCTCTTCGCCTTGTTGAAGCGGGCGAACTTATCGCCTGCGCTTGAGGGGAAGAGCAGCGGCACTTGGGACATGCTCTCGGTCCCACCCACGATGAACACTTCACCGCGCCCGGCCATCATGTGCTCATACGCCTGCGTCACGGCTTCCATGCCAGAGGCGCAATTGCGATGCACCGTGAGGGCCGGGACACTTTCCGGTATGCCCGAACGCAAAGCGATGACGCGGGCCACATTCGCGGCATCTGCGGGCTGAGCCACGCAGCCGAAGATGACTTCATCCACGAGGGCCGGATCCAGACCGGTGCGGGCCAGCAAGGCGTTCACGGCGATGCGACCAAGTTCATCCGCACCGAGTTTGGCGAAGTCCGTGCCAGCTTTGCGGAACGGCGTGCGGATACCGTCCACAATGGCGAGTAGCTGCGTGTTCATGATGCCACCTCGATTTCTGATTGATGGTTGCGGTTGGTGGTTGGGGTGTCGTTGTGCGATGTCTCAGCCGATGTAGCCATGGCTGGCTTCCCACCCGTTTGCGGACGATGGTCCACCACTTTCTGTTCCTTAAGCTGGGTACCGACGCCTTGTAACGCGCGCATGGTCGCGGCGTCGTGAAATTCGATACGGTTCGGGCGGAACTCCGTGCGGGCCGCGAAGCGATGGTTCAGGTTGCGGGTCATCGTCGCTTCCGACACCTCGTCGAGCGCGTGCACATGGAGGATGACTTCATCAAGCTCGAGCGGATCGTCGTGCTGCTTGCGTAGTTCGAGCTGCCACGCGCCGATACCGGGCGCATCGTCCAATACGTGCTCGAGTTCGTTGAAATCGACGAGCGTGCCTTTCAGTTTATCCAGGTGCATCTCGCGGATCTCGGACCGGCGTGAGATGCGGCCCACGAGCCGTGGGAGACGCCGCTCGCAATACGGGCAGGTCTCATATGTCAGCCCGCCATCGATGTAATCTCCCGTGCGATATCGCAGCACCACACTGCCGCGCGCATCCAGTGGCGTGTAAACGATCTCGCCAGGTTTGCCATTGGGAACGACCTGTCCAGTGGTGGGATCGATTATCTCAATAATACCGGCATCGGGATACAGATGGAAACCCGTGGTCGCTTCATCCACGGCACAAGGACACTCCGCCCACGCGCACTTGGCCTCGGTGAAGCCGTAGGTGCTCACAATCTCGATATCCGCTGCCTCCATCTCCGCAGCGAGGAGGGCGAGCTTCCGCCGCATGCCATCAGGAACTTTCTCGCCACCCAGCACGATGCGTTTCAGATTCGGGCAGCGCACGCCTTCCTGTACCGCCTCATGTAGCATGTGATAGACGAACGTGGGCATGCCGATGAGCACATCCGGTTGTATCTTGCGCAACATGCGGAGATTGCCCTCCGTGCCCATCACCTTGCCGCCGCCCGTGCTCAACATGAACACGCCAAACTCCGTGGCCCCGTAATGCGTCTGCCAGAAGGCCAGATGCGGCGCGTAAGGGAATAGGTTTAGCAGCTTGTATTCGATCCGCGCTCCACAGATCTCGAACAATCGCCGACCCGTGGTGGCCAGCAGGTCGAGATCGTGACCGGTATAGACAAAGGGCACCGGTTCCGCCGAGCGGCCCGTGGTGCTCGTCATGAAGATGGGACGAAACTCATGTTGTAGCTCGCGCTGCACCGTTTCGCGTCCGTTCAGGAACGCGTTGAAGATGTTACCCGGACGTCTGGCTAAGGCCTTTGGGTCGGGCACCAATATGAAGTCTTTGTAATTCCCGGGTGCTTCCGGCGTGGCGATGAGATCCATCTTGCTCGTGAAGGGCAACCGTTGCAGATCTTCCACCGTATGAAAATCATCGGCGGTCAACCCATGTTCACGAAAGACCTCGCGATAGTGCGCCGAGAACGGCAGCACGGTGTGCTTCAGCCAGTCGTGTAACTGGCGGCCTTGCAGGCGGCGGATGGTTTGCTCAGGCAGCGACTGCCATCCGGCTTTGAGCTGTGTCAGCGCTTTCATGGGTTTCCTTTCCTCTGGCCAGTTTGCGGATCTCATCGATCTGCTCCTGGGCGGCCAGACGGCCCAGGGAGATATACTTCGCGGGTTTGCTGAATTCGTGCCACTTGCCGTCACAAGACAACGGGCGGAGCACGACATCCGCCTGACGGCAGGCTTCCTCGGCCACGCGGATTTGCGCGCCGTGAACACTGCGCATCAGGTTGTCGAGAATGTTTCCCGGTGAGAAATAGTTGAAATGACGGTTCAGGAATTGCCACACGGAGAAACGCTTCGGCGCGGCTTCCGTCTGCTCGCGTTCCAGGTCTCGCACGCACCGCAAGTAAGCTGGCGTCGGGATGGTGTTCACGGCGATGATGTGTTCCACCCCCATCTCGCGGAGCACATCCACCGGCAACGGATCAGAAACACCACCATCCACAAACGTCTCGTTCCCGATCGAGACCGGCACGCATACACCAGGAATGGCGCTGCTGGCATGCACTGCGCTGGCGACCTTGCCGCTGGCGAAGACCGCCCGCTCCAGCGTATCGATATTCGTCGCCACGATGCGCAGAGGGCGGACCATGTCGCTGAAATGCGCTTCACCGATGGTGCGTTCCAAACGGCGCCGGACGGAACTGCCGTAGATAAATCCGCGACGCGGTGGGAAGGCGGGATCAAGCAGTTTGCAGAAGCCCCAACGACCTTTCACTTCGCCGGCGAGATCTTCGATCAGATGCCCGTCATGTCCATGAGCCCACAGCGAACCGACGTAAGCGCCCATGCTGCAACCGGCCACGACATCCACGCCGATACCATTTTCCTCCAGCACCTGGATGACGCCGATATGTGAAAGTCCTTTCGCGCCACCGGAGGAAAGGGCAAGGCCGATACGCGTCCCGGCAATCTCGCGGGCGAGTCCGCGTAATTGGATTTCCCGGGCCCCGCCACAATCCCGCAGCACTTGCAGACTGCCTACGCCTTCGCTGGTCATGCGGCCATAGAGTGCGGGCGGATCAATCTCCTCTGTGCGATAAAATAGTTCGGTGAAGCCGTGGGCGAGTTCGCCCTCTTCGAGATACAGCAACGGTTTGAGATGCGGCTTGTGACCGGAGGCCAGGCTTTCGAGTTCCTTGGTGATGAGATGATAATTGTAAACCTGGTTGGGTGACTGGCGCAGAAGCAGGAACGCCTTGTCCACCAATCCCAGTGCCCCGCAGAGCACATCGGCTTTCAGTTCAGCGGAAGCCAGCAGCAGCACATGGGTGTAATGTTCACCCGCATGGCTCAGGAGCTTTTGCAGGGCGATGATCTCCTCCGCATCATCACCGATCGAAGCTTCCAGCCAGTCACTCCCCTTGTGGGACGCATCGAGGAATTGAGTGAGGGCAAATGTGCCATTGAGATGCGGTGGGGAATTCAGCCAGTTGGTAAGTGTGAACGCGGCTTGATGCGGGGTCAGGGAAATGACCAGCGGGCTGCGTGCCGTTTCGAGCCGGACGAGCCGGGCGATCTTGGCTGTGAGTTCCGCGATGGGCAGCTGGGTCGTGAGCGGGGCAAAGGCGACCAGCGGTGAAGGGCCATTGGGCTGGGGTGGCGGAGTGAGGAGGTGACCAAAACGATGCGAGAGGGGGAGAATCTCCCTCGGCGCAATAGTTCCATGTAATGTTTTGAGCATTTCCGTCACCGCCATTGACGGTGAGCGGAACGGAACGCCTTGCGCGGACTCAGACGCTTAGAGCTTCGGGCGTCCCCGGCTGACCGTCGCCGGCTTTGTTAAGGGTTATCACTGTAACTTGTGAGTCCATTGTATCTACTTATTCTGACGTTAACGTAAGCCTTGATGTTCAAATATCAAGTGGTCGGAAGTCGATTTATGCATTAATTGCACGATTTTTCTCCATGCCGCTCGGAGCAGGGATACAGCTTCACCATCTTGCCTTCACCACCAGCCATTCGTAGAACCCCGGTGCATTGAGTTCATCTCCGATCATGCGTCCAGCGCGCACCATCAGGTCCGGTAAAAGAATCAGGACCAGCGCCAAGTCGATGTTGTTGGAGTTGCTGTGGGTGATGACCTCGATGAAACCGTAGCGCATCCAACATAGTGTCGCAGCTTCGATGACCAGAAAGGAGCCGATGAGATACAGCGACGCGATGGTCATGCCCCGCGCGTTCAGACCGAACTGCGTAAGGCGCTCTTCTTTGAATCGCTGCCAGAGCAGGCCGAGCAAGGGCTGCCATGGATAAGCCGCCCAATTTACCTTGGCCGCTTTGCGTTCCGTCTTTTCCTCGGCCTCGCGCGCGGCTACATAGCCATCGTCATACACGATGGCTTGCGAGGATTCCTGCTGATGTTCCAACGGCCAAGGGCGCAACTCATAGCAGACCGCGTAGGGTTTGCTGCCTGGTGTTCGGGCAAAGATGAAATACTTCTCGCCGCGAAAAAACACCGGCCTACGTTGGAATTCACGGATATCCCAGCCATCCATCTCGCGGATGGCGTGGATGTAGAGGCAGCCAAGCCCGAACCGCACCTCATCCGGTCCTACGCGAACGGGATCAGGGTGGCGGGCCATAGGTTTACTCCGCGACGATCTTGATGGTGTGCGTCACCGGGACAAACACCGTCTTGATTTTTTCAGCCAGAGGTGTGCGTTGCGCCTCTGTCTTCGCGACGACGGCTTCCATGTCTTTCTTCGCCTCGGCACTACGGAAGTCTTTTTTGATCTGCTGCGTCTCGAAGGACTGCTTGGCCAACACCGCGTCATCCACCTTCTTGAAGGCTTCGCTGAACGGGTTCGTGACGAAATCCGCCGCGAGGTTCACGCCTTTGGCGAGCTGCTCCTTGGTGTAGGTGTGGCTCTCCGGACCCCAAGTGACTTTGTATTGCTTGGCCTTGCCGCCTTTGGCTACGAGGGTCAGCCGGTTCAGGTCTTGGTTGAAAGGCACCACCGTCATGCCACCGCGGATGCTGCCATCGCTGTTCTCTGCTCCAGTGCCGCAGAAAGGATAGCGAGTGCTCTTGAAGGTGAACTCGCCATTCGCACCGCTGATGAAATCATGCCCCATAGAGGTCGTCGCTTTTTCCTTTTTCAAGTCCACCGTGAACGTGCCGATCTCGCCATCAAGACCCATCGCCTTCAGGAAGGCATAGGCCATCACCACCTGACCGGCCCAGCCGGGGTGCACGCCGTCTTTGCCGGAAATCATGAAGTCCGGCCCGTATTTCTTCTGCGCGAAGTAACCGCCGGTGAACATCGGCCAGTAAACGTCCGCGAAGCCGACTTGCTCGTCCTTCGCCATCTCGATGCCCATGTTGCGGAGCTTGAGCAGGCTGAGGTTCAGGTCTTCCACCGTGCCCGTGGCCGTCTTCACCCATGAAGGCATCTTGCCGACCGGTCCGGGTGAACCATGGATCATCCGCACGCCGTTGGCCTTGAAGGACCGGATGATCGCGAGCGAGTTCGCCCGGTAATCCGCCCCGATCTCGTCCGTGTAGGGCACGTAGCGATGATCGTTCATGCCGTAACACGTCGTGGCCACATCGGGATGGAACCGCAGACAGTCAT
>JAURFH010000076.1 GCA_030834415.1 Verrucomicrobiota bacterium
AAGGCAGCAGGTTTTCCTGCAGTTTATAATACGGCTCATATGGCAGCACCGCCCGGGTCCAGCTCATATGCGACAGTTGCTTGGCCCCCTCGGCGTTCACCCGTACCAGATACGCATTGTTCGGGATGTAGGCGATCACCTCGGCCCCGGCCGACTTGAGCTGCGCCCGGAAGGAATCGTTGATCTTGCCCCGGCTCTGCACGATGTAGCTGCCCGGGTCCGTCTTGGCCTGCAAATGGCTGGGGACACTTAAACGGGCCTTCATGCCGGTATCGATCAACGCATTGGCCATCAGGATGGCCCGGTCACTGCGGGCCAGCTTGCCCAGCTTCTCTTCCGTGTTGCGCAAGCGGTAGGGAAATTCCGGATCCGGCGGCAAGGCGGGCAGATTGGTATCCACCGCACGCAAACTGGTGGCGGGTGCCACGGACAAGAGCGGCCCCGATTCCACCGGCGCGGGCGGCTGCGACTTGGCGGCCTGCTCCATCTTCACCAATGCGGGCGGGCGCACGGAAGTGCGCCACTGCCACAACACCACAACCGTGATGGCCAGCAACGCCAGGCTTATACCCCACCGTGCTGATTGTTGGTTACGCATAGACATCAAATCTTTCCACTTCACGATTCACTATTCCGAAGGCAATACGGTGTAGTTCTCCACGACGACGCGGGGATTGCGTGGACCGCCTTCGATGCGAAGGACCGTCCGGGTGGCATGTTCACTGACAACGGTGTAGTTGGTGACCATACCGCGATATTCGCCCGAAAGCACGACCGAGTTCGGCTTCAATGACTGGCCCCAGGCATAGATCACCACGCGCGGCATATCATCCGCTTTGAGTAACGAGAGCACCTGCTGCGGGATACGCTCCAAGGCCACATCATGCACGCCATACAGCATGTTGCTGTCGAAGAGACTTAGATACGGCGAAGCATCCGTCGGCGTATCACCCACTGAAAGTTGCGGCACGGACAGGATGTCACCCATCCGGACGAAAGCATTGGTCGTGAGCATGCCGTTGCCCAGATTCGCCAGCCGCGTTGAGCGCGTCAGGTTGATGCCATCCACGATCGTCTTGAACTGGCTGCTGGTCGGGTCGATCATCAGGTTCGTGTAGGTCGGCGTGGTGCCGGCCACATTGGTCACGTTCAGATAATCGTTGAAGTCGATGGTGTTCGAGAGCACCAGCACATTGCCCAAGGCCGCCGCCCACGCCGCATAGTTGGTCTGGTTCACCGAGAGCAAACCCGTTACGGAAGGCACATCCGTCGTCACCGTGAACATATCCGGCAGACGCCAATCGTTCGTGGGATGGGTGGCCGCACTGTACGACCAGCGCCGCCATTCAAAGCCCGGGGCCGCATCCGGCATCGCCCCGGCCTTCATGTAGATCGTCTGCCAGGGAGTGCCGCGGTGCACACGTCCCAACCAGCCGATATTGGCAAATTTCTGTCCCGGGAAATCCCAGTCATCCGCCTTGCGTATCTGTGGATCTTTCACCCGATACTCGAACGTGTAATCGACCGGCACCGGCTCGTCATATGGCATGATCGAGCTGCGTCCACGCCCCTGCCGTACACCCCATGGACGGTACCGCTCGTTCACATAGTTTAGATTGTTCGTCACCATCGCCGCCGAGGACGGACGGATGAGGAACGGCAGCATGTTCACCGTCCCCTGATCGCCCAGATCCTGCATGGTGTAATGCACGAATGGATCGTTCGCCTGCCAGTAATTCGTATAGACCACCTTCGCCACGGCGGTGAACGGTGCCTGCATGTTCGTCGTGGGCGGCATCTTCACGTAATAACGCTGGTTGCCGTTCGGATTGGCATGATACGGCGCCACTCCCGTCACGGGCTGGCCCATGAACCGTTGGAAGGTGGCCGTGGCCAGCAGCTTGTCCATCTGCGACTGGCTCTGCAGACCGTAATTGTTCCAGTCCTGCTGGGATACTGGCCTCCCCAGCAGCGTATTGCGGCCAAGCGACACGAATATCTGGTTCAAAACGCCGCGGGTGACATGATTGATCGTGGTGCCGCCGATCCGGTTCGTATCAAAGATTTCCTGGATCAACCCCGCGTTGACCAGGCCGGCGGAACCCGGAAAGGCGCTCGCATTGACGAGGTTTCCGGTGACATCCTCCACCCCGAAGGTAAAGCTGTCATAATTCACATAATCCACCACGCGCGGCGGGTTGGCCGTCGTATCCATGATCGCGGCATACATCCGGTTGGACATGCTCAGACCCCATTGCGGGATGTAAAATTGCTGCCCTCGTTCATAGACCTGATTTGTCCCGGCAATATTGGTCGTCGCCACAAACAGGCCGGAAGAGTTGAAAAACTGTGAGTCTGGCAGGAACACGTAATTCGTGTAGAACGGCAGGAAGAAGTTGTTGCTCGTCCAGACGTTCGCCGCAAAGGTGGCGTTCGTCACCATCGCAAACGCCCGGCTGCGGATGATCCCGAACTGGTTCGTCAGGTGTGTGAAGGTGTCCATGCGGGCGACCACTTCCAGATCGCGCGGATAGCTGTTCGTGTAGGGATTCCACATCTCCGCTCCCAGCAAGTTCGAGATGCCCAACACGTAAAGCTGGTTGGTCTGGCGCAGCGTCACCGGTGTGTTCGTATTGGCCTTGAGGACTTCCAGACGGCGGCTCACTTGGATGGCCGTGCGCAAGGCGAATTCGTTGAAGCCGGGGAAGCCTTTCTTGGCCCCCACCACCCACGGCACACCCCAGATGTTGTTCGAGGGGATCAGCGTGTTCTGATAAGAGGCGTTCGTGCTCGCGAACTCCCGGGTGATGTAGGCCAACCCCACATCATTGGTCGTCGTCACCTCCACATAACTCACGATGGACACGCGACCGTTGTCATTGGTGAAGATCGGCCGCAGCACCGTGGGATAATACGGGTAACCGTCCTGCACACGGTTGGTCGTGGCGTCAAAGATGTTCGCCGACAACTGCAAGAGCCGGTGGATGCCCGCCGTGTAGCGGTTCGTCGGATAGATATCGATGCGGTTCGTGTAATACGGGTCCGTCAGGCTGATGTTGTAGTTCGTCATCAGCAACCGGTTCGCCGTCTCATTGAAGAAATTGGTCGCCTCCCACCCGATGAAGTCGGTGGTGGAGTTCGGCACCCGGTTGTCATAGTTCAGATGCACCCGCTCGCTCGGCGGCAAGGAGGATTCCGTGCCGATCTGCGCCAGCATGCGATTGAACATGTAGCGGTCACCAGTGGAATTGGTCTTTCCCGTCAGCAGCAACCGATACGTGAAATTAGAGTAAGACCTGTTTGGAGCCAGCAACTCGAATGTATCGAAAAAACTCGAAGCTGCCGCATTGGTGTTAAGACTACCCGGCCATGGCCGCAGGTTGTAATCGTAATCTACCGAGGAAAGCCGAAGACCGGTCATCGGGAACGGGCTGGTGATGTGGGCATCGATCAGGTCATTGCTGAAGGCATAAGCACCGATATTCCCATAAAGATCCTGCACGGAAGCAAGATTGTTAAAATTAGTTCCGTAGCGATATTGCAGTAATCCCAAGGCATCATCAAAAGCCACGCCACTATTGGCGAAATTAATATTTGTATAGTAATTGTAGGAATTGCTCCAAACACTGGGATTCAAGGCCGCCAAGAACGCCGCCATGTTCAACTCATAACTGCCGAAACCCTGGTTGCGCCGGTAGCTGTCCGTAAAAGCGGACATCGATGAATCGATCTGTTTGGCGTAGTTGTGGATATAATTCAGGCTCAGGCTCTTGCCATAAGGCACGATCATGTAAGCATACCGGCCCACGAATTTGTTCGTGCGCGAATGCAATGGCCACTCCCCGCCGAAATTGGTCGGGAAGGAATTCTGGAGTATTCCCTTCCACTCCGGATCGCCGATCACATAATTTGACAGACCGGTCAGCGCGCGAAAATCATCATACTCTCCGATCAAGCCAGATGGCTCGAAATGTCCGTTCCGGTTCAGGTCCAGATAAAAGCGATGTTCCCACGGCAATGTCCGGTCCGTGTTCGTCTGCACATAAACCGGCGGGCGGGCATCGTAGATCAACTGGCTGATGTAATTCGTGACCCCCGATTCCGGGATCGGGTTATCCGTGTTTAAGACAAACGGTACCGTGGTCCGGGAGACCATGAGGTCGTAGATGTAAGGATTGGTGGCGGCCACCATCTGGGCCACGAGCTGGGCCTGGGCCTCCATCACCGCATTCTCGGCGAGGACGCGGGCATCCATCATGTCCTCGGACACTTTCACCGAATCCTTCTCGCGCATGGTGACGGCGAGAAAGACCACGGCCGTGAACGTGATCAGCGAAAGCATGATCAACGTGGTGACCAGGGCGACTGCGCTTTGACGACGGCGTTTCATTTAATTGGCGGTTCGCACCGGGATGCGCTGACGGAACAGATGCACCGCGCTGGCGCGATTGGTTGTTTCTTGCAGAAAGGCGCGCTGGGCGGCGGCATTCGGGATGCTCCGGGCCTGCAACAGCACCTTGGGTTCGATCACCGCGACCTCCAGCTCCAGCCAGGCCGGGATGAACGTGTTGGTGTAAGACCAGCCACTGGTATCCACCCAGTTGCCATCGCGGTCATACGTCCGCAAAGCCAGATGCACCACCCCATCCGCGACGAGCTGGAAATCACTGCCCGTCGAGTTGGTGTAGTAGATCGCGAAGAGATCGGCCGAGGGATGGTAGTATTCGTTGGTGGTGTAGGTGTAGCGCCGCAGCGAGCCCACCCCCATGTTCGTGTAGAGCGAGTAATCACTGCTGTTGGTGGACATCGGCTGCATCAGGTAGGCCACCGAGGTCCACTGGGAGGTCTTCGTCAGGAAAAAGAATTCCTGCACCACATTGGTGAAGAGACTGTTGCCCTGCATCGAGTTCTGCCGGAACCCGTTGATCGGGTTGTTATTGATGTAGATGGGGGCGATATAGAGATTCGTCCGGTCGATGAGCTTGGAAGCCCGCATCTGCTCCAGGTCCCGCACCATGATGTCCATGAAGGAACGCCCGCTCTCCAGCACGTCCTTCTGCGTCGTGGTCTCCAGAAACGCCTTTTGCGTTTTGTCGAACATCGAGTAGAGGCCGAAGATGATGAACGTGAGGATGCTCATGGCCACCATGAGCTCCAGCAGCGTCACGGCGCTTTGCCGGACCCGGCGGCGGATGTCATGTGTGAAGTTCAGGCGCATGTTCAAGGCAATCCATTATATTCATTGGGCAAGAACCGGTAGAACCCGTTGGTGTCCCGGTCCAACTTGCCGGAAACCAGACTGCTGAAGGTCTTCCGGCCGTTGCCCACGCTATTGTTCGGATAGACCGGCCAGCTCAAGGTCAGCCGGAGTTCATAAAGGTTGTTCTGCAAAACCGCCGCTGCTTCCCAATTGGCATTGCTGGCCGCCGAGGACAGGACCACCGGCGCGATGTCCACCGTGACCAGGTAGGAGAAGGCAAAGTCACGGGTCCGGGTCACCGGGTTTTCCGTCAGGCGATCGGCGAGCGGTCCACTGTTCGCGACGAACTTCGCCTGCACCCAGTTGCTGATGTAGCCGCTGGGGGCATTGGTATCGATGGTGAAGCGCGGCGCGCTCAAGAGCCCGACGATCCAATAAGCGTACTGGTTGGTAGCATAATTCCCATTCAGCAGATTCGACCGGACAAGAGGATATGGATAAGCTTCCTGAATGGTGTTTGTATAGGATTCGATCCATTCCAGATTCTGCGCCAGCAGGTTCACGTTCGTCTGGCCGTTCTTGATGACTTCCAGCAGAAACTGGCCATCCTGGTTGATGATGGTCTCCTCCCGGTTGTCCTTCTGCACCTGCATGCCTGTGGGCAAAATGCCTATCACCGCCACGATCGCGAACGCGATGATGGCCAGACTCAGCGCCACCTCCACCATCGTGAAGGCCAGCGTGGCCTGCCTGATGCGACTGCTCTTATGTGGCGTCAGTTTCATTGGATTTCAGGCTGCAAAAATTTGCCGCGACCGGTCAGCCAGTTGATCTCGATCTCGTGCGCGTAAATCGTCACGTTGGTATAGTTGACCCCTTGGGCGATCCCGTTGGTTTCCCACTCCATGAACACGGCATTGGGAGCCATGGGCGTGACGGCCGAGGGCCCGAGCACAATCTGGTCTGGGTCTGTGGTATCACGTGAACGGCTGAGGCGGGCCTCTGCGACCTGAACTTTAAAATTCACCCCAGTAACCAGTTGTCCCCGGGGATTAAAGGCCAGATAGGGCATATTGAAATTCCACTGGCTGTCCTGATTAGGAAAAGGAAATAACCGATAAGAAAATGGCTGCACATAGTCGCCATAAACGTAATTCGTTCTCGTTGGCGCGCCGAAGAACTGTTCCGGATGGATGACGACTCCCGGCGGCAACTCCTTCCACGGTGTCAGATACTGCGGAGAATACGTCCCGGGTTGATCACCCACGGACCGCTCGGAAAACAAAGCATACCCACTGTAAGTCTTGGCTGACAGATTAGTGATGACTATCCGGTCCTGATTGTTGGTATAAACCGTCGTATCGATGGCGCTCAGATTCGGCGGCAGAAACACGACGTAAACGGTGGACCGTGTAGCCATCGCCTTGCTGCGGGCCAAGGCCAGATCATCCAACAACTGGCGCCCCCCGGCCGACATCTTGTCCCCTGAACCCAGCCGCGCGATGATCGGGCCGGCCAGACTCGCCAGGATGGAGATGATGACGATCACCGCCAGCAGCTCGATCAGCGTGAAGGCACGACCGGAACGCAGGCCGGCCGGATATCCGGTCCTGCCCGCTCGCGATCTGTTGCGGCTCGTCAGTTTCATGGCTATTTCCAGCTCAAAACGTTGTCCTTGTTCACCCCTTCATCCGCCGGGATGTTCGGATCGGAAAGCCCGTCGGGGCCTTTGCTCCACACCATGACCTCACCCTTGAGGGCAAAGTCATTGTTGCTCACCAGCTTGGACTTGCTGCTCAGGCCATTGATTCCGTTGTAATTTCCCGCCGTTTGCAGCGAAACGCTGTTGCGGCTGTAAAAACCATCTTCGGTAAACCCGTCATAATTGGCATCCAGCGTGATGATGTAAGGGTTTTTCCAGACATCGCGGTAAACATTGTCACCGGGTCCCAGACCGGCTGCCCCATCCGCTCCGGCCACCTTGGGATTCAGGTATTCCTTCTTCTGCGGATTGTTCAGGTGGCTGGGATTATGCATGACATGATCCCGCGCCATCAGGATGGGCATGAGGGCCGCATTGTTGGTCTGGATCTTAAGCCCTTGGTTCACCACGGCGGCATTGCCGGTATATTGTGGGCTGCCTTCAAAATAGACGCCGCTGGTGCCATAAGTGAAATCCGGCACACCCTCACCCCGGATCACCGAGTCCATGGGCATGATGCTGTAATTCGCCTTGAACGCGATCACCGCCTGCTCGATATCGGCGATCTCTTTCTTGGCCTTCACGACCTGCGCTTTGACTTTCGCCTTGGCGATCGCCGGGAGCAGCATACCCGCCAAGATGGCGATGACGGCGATGACCACCAGCAGCTCGATCAGGGTGAAACCCTTATGACCGGTCGTATTAGGAAAAATCTTTTCAGTTACTTTCATGGTATCGTGATAAAAATTATTGTGCTGGCCGCTCCACAGTCACCGGATCCTTCTCCCAGTTGCTCACCCGCACGCGGACACCGCCCACTTCAAATTCCGCCCACAAGTCGAACCGCCCCTGGTTATTCGTCGGGTTGGTCGAGACATACCGGACCGGGTTGAAGAGCGAGCCATTGGCATCCGCCAGCATGTTGGCATCCACGTCATTGACCAAGACGCGCAACAGCTGAACTCCCGTGCTCATGGTCCGCACGCGGTCGGTATTCAGCTTGGGAAAATAATTCTTGGCCTTGGGAGCTGACGGATTATTCGCGTCATCGCTGTCGGTCACATTGCGCAAACCATCTTGATAGAAATTATTGCGCACGCTCACTTCAGTAATGCTTCCATCGGCCGTATCGTAGCGGCCCAATCCCGGACCGGCACCCCGGACAAATGTAGAGCCGACCAACTCGTAGTAGAGCGGGTGGATGGCGTTGTTATTCGTGTTATCGAGCGGATAGCTGTTGTAAGTGGCGTAATACTCAAGGATATGCGTCTCGATCTCCTTGAGCTGGGCCTGCACACCCGCTTTGGCCTGCTTGATCCTGGCTGACTTGACCACCGGAAAGGTGAGGCCGGCCAAGATGCCGATGATAGCGATGACCACCAGCAGCTCGATCAACGTGAACGCCTGCTGCTTCCGGCTTCCCATACGGCTGTTGCTATGCCACTTCATATCTTATCCCCGATTAACGTTCGCCCAATTCTTGTTCCATGCGCTCGCTCAACCACTGCTTGATCATGCTCTGGTAATTGAGATAGCGGGAGCGCGCCAGACGCTTGATGCGCGCCAGCATGCGCGGATCGATGCGCAAGGTGATGGTCACCGATTCCGCCGATTCCGAGAACGGCACCACGGATGACTCCATGAGCCGGAGATCGGCCCGCGTACTGGCCCAAAAATCCGCCTCTGCGTCCTCGCGGTCGAAGAGGGGGACATCGTCCCATTTGGTGATGGCGTTCAAGCTCATGATCGTTTCAGGTAAGTGCTGCGGCTATTTCGCCAGCACTTGTTCTTGTTTGCGTTGATAAAAAAACTGTTCTTCCGGCACAAATGCCCGGGCCAAAATGACCCGGATAAGCTTGCCGTTGGTGCGATAAACACTGAAGATACCGTGGCCTTGAGCGGATTTACCCAAGTTGAAGTAGCGCGATTGCACCGAGAACCGGGGGGAATCCGGCAACAGTCGCACTGCAAAGGGATCTTCAAAGGATTCTTCGATCTCTCGTTGCGTGAGTTCTTCCGTGAACTCGAACGACGGGTTATTCCAGTCAAACTCCATATTAGATGTGGTTCGTAAATGAATCGCCCATGCAATGTGATTACAATGTATTTACACCCGGTCTTCCAGAACTGTCAATGCCTCAATTGCATAAATTCAAGGAGAAAACGCGGGGCAAACTACCTTTAGCAAACAGCCTGCCAACAACTTAGACCGTTCTAGCCCCCACCCCTCACGCGCCCGCAAAACCTTGCAAAGTGCCAAATTCTGCCTTGTGAAGTCCTTGTGGCTGAGGATGATTGCCCGAAACAGATGCCAGAGCTTATCCGCGGATGAATGATTATGAAGCTAGATTTGGTGGCATCGCCCGGCTTTACGGGCGTGAAACGCTGACCCGCCTGCGTCAATCTCACGCCATGGTCGTGGGCGTTGGCGGGGTCGGCTCATGGGCGGTCGAGGCCCTCGCCCGCACTGGCATCGGTGAACTGACCCTGATCGACCTCGATGAGGTCTGTATCAGCAATACCAATCGCCAGCTCCCGGCAGTAGCCGGTAAACTGGGACAACCCAAAGTGGAGGTCCTCAAGGAGCGCGTGCTGGCCATCAACCCGGATTGCAGGGTCCACGCCCTCCAGAAATTCTTTACCGCCAATACCGCCGAGGAACTCCTCGCCGTCCCCTGCTCCGGCGTTTTGGACGCCATCGACAGCCTCAAGCACAAGGCACTGCTCATTGCGGAATGCAAGAAACGGAACCTCCCTTTGGTCGTCTCCGGGGGTGCTGGTGGCCGTCGTGACCCGACCGCCATCCGCTATGCGGACCTAAGCCAGGCCACCCATGATCGGCTGCTGCAACAGACCCGCAAACTACTGCGGAAGGATTATGGATTTCCCGGCGAAGGCAAAAAATTCGACATCGACTGTGTCTTCACGCCAGAACCGCCGTTGTTCCCGCAAAGCGATGGCTCGGTCTGCGAAGTTCGCGAAGCCGGCACGGATACGAAGATGAATTGCGAGAGCGGCTATGGCGCGACCACGTTTGTGACCGGCGCCTTTGGCTTCGCCATCGCCGCCCGGCTGATCGAGAAGATCATCGCCCGCCCGGCTATTTAGGTAGCTGGTTCAGTGTATACCAAAACGTGTCGTGCCGCAGCTTCTTGCCTGCTTCATTTACCACATCCAGGCAACGCACCATCGTCACATAGCCCGTTTTCCAGCCTTCCACCGTCAAGCGCACCTTCAAGCGGTCCGGTGACAACACGGCCTTGGTGATCTTCACACCGCTGGAGCTGTTCACATTCCCATCATGGTCCACCTCGGGGGAACCATAGGTCTGATGGTATTGGAACCCGAACTGCACCATGTCATAGCTGTCGGCCAAGCCGCCGGTTTCCGCATCCAACGGCTGGGTGAAGCTGAGTTCGAAGCCGTCTTTCAAGACACGCACATGCTGCACCTCGAACGGCGTTTTGCCCGTGAAGCTCACGCGATCAAGCGAGTATTCCTTCGGTGCCACGGCTGCCCAAGCCTTGTTCTTGCAACCGCCCACATACAGCTTGCCATCGGGTCCGAACACCAAGCGGTTCACACCCGAGTTGAAACCTTTCGCAAACGGGAACACCGCCCCTTGCCACTCACCATTCACCTTCTCGAGATCCACCCGCATCACGATGGCATTCTGGAAATCGCCCACCATCAACTGCCCGGTGAACGGTCCGAATCCTTCCGGCACGGTCGCCATGCCACTCGTCGATTTGGCCAGGCTGTAAGGAAACCACACGGCCGGCGGAGCGAATTCTTTGGGATGCTCATACTGCTCCTTGGGCGCCGGAGTGGTGGAAGGAAAGCCGTAAAACTTACCAGACTGCATATGGGTGAGCTTGCAAGCAGGCACCCAATTGCCCTGATTCTCAGTCATGAAGATGTCACCTTGATAAGTGCCGAACCCATTAGGTGACCGCAAACCATCGCAAAAGCCCTCCAACTGCTGGCCATTCGGCGTGAACTTCAAGCACCACCCCATGTAAGGGACATCATAAAGTCCGCGGTTGCCATTGCGCATGACATACAGGTTTCCCGCGCTGTCGAGCGCCGGTCCGAAACTGAAATCATGATAGTTTCCCGTATATCCCCAGCCCTGATTCAAGGTCTCGAATCGATCCGCTTCGCCGTTGCCATCCGTATCGACCAATCGCGTCAGCTCCTGCTTCTGCACCACATGGATCAGTCCGTTGATCACCGTCAAGCCGCCGGGCTCATTCAACCCGCGCGCGAATCGGCGGTACTTGGCAGCGCCAGGGGCGCCTTGTGGCTGTTCCACGATGTAGACATCCCCCAACCAGGTGCAGACTGCCAGATCTCCATTGGGCAGAAAGTCCATACCCGTCACCAACAACTCGATCTCTGGCGGCAAGGGAAACGCCTCCAACTTGTAAGCGGCATCCCCAGCTGGCAGCTGGAATCCTTTGACTCCGGGCATGATGCTGACCATCGCCGGAGTCGGTGCGGGCTCTTTGCTGTCTGGGAAACTCATTTTCGCCGGAAGCAACGGAGATTTCGGCAGCTTCTTGAACCGGCTCAGCGCTTCCTCCACCGTCGGGGCGACCAAACTCAATACTTCCACCACCACTGGAGCGTCATGCACAGGGATACGGACATAGACCCTTGTCCCCTGCTCCGTCACCTGCTGATCGACCCGCTCGCTGTCATTCTTTTTTTCCTGCCAGCGATGGACCGAATAAGCGAACGGCTCTTCGCGCAATTCGAGTTTTAGTTTGCAATCTCCGCGTGCCGTCACCAGCAGGACATTAGTGCCGCGTGAGAAAACAAACATACCCGGCGGCACTCCATTGGTCAGGCGTGGCCCTTTCTCGAGATGCGCCATGTAGGTAAGACTGTGCTTCGCCCGTGCGATCTCCAGTCGTCGCTCAATGACCCCAGGGCCTTTGCCTGCCTCATTACGCGGCGTTTCATTAATCTGAATTGTCTCTTGGTCTGCCGTCAGCAATTCATAGATGAAGGTCGTTCGTCCGCTCTTGGTGCTGACCCCACGATAGCGGGTTTTCGGCACCGCATCCTGATAGCCTTTCTCGTCCGTCAGTTCACGGATCGACCAGGGCATTACCGGCGGGTTTGCCCACAGGGTCGCACCATCATAATCACAATAGAACTTGTCCTTCGCCCCGTGATAGACCGCGCCCCGAAGGTTCAGTGTTTTGCCTTCCCAAGCGACATGCATGCGCAGCAGTTCCGTATCAAAGGCCACATGCGTGTCAGCAGAGAGCGGCACCACCACACTGCGCACAGCCGTGCTCATGGGGGCATTGCGGAAAGGGATGTCTGCCGGGTCATGGCGGGGGGCATACATGTTCTTCGCCTTCGGTTTGGCATCGGCCGCTTGCAGGCCCACAACGTTGGCCGCCATGGCGACGGTCAAAGCACCCCAAAAGAATAACCGCCAAACCGGACGGGACGGCCTCAAACTCGGAACAAACGTGAACATGATTTCCTTAACAAAGCGGCAGCATCACAGCCTGCCAAGAGAAAAGACGCTGCGAACGCCCGCAAGCTTCACTCAAAGTGAGCGTACGTAGTCCCAGATGGGTTTCAGATCCGGATCGGAAAGCGCCATCTTCTTGAGCGTCGCCTTGCCTTGGATCTTCTCCGCCAGCCCCAGCCAACGCTTGGCCGTGCCGAACTGCCCCAACTGGCATTCATAGCACGCTAGGTTGTAAGGGATGATGCCTTCATCCGGAAACCGCCCGATGGCTCTCGAAAGCGCATCGCGGGCCTCTGCCGTCTGCTTCATCTCATGGAGCGCGTAGGATTGATGGATCCAACCTGAGACATCGTCCGCATGGCGGCTGATCATTTGCCGCGCGATGGCCAAGGCCTTGGGCCACTCTTTTTCGGCGGCATAGAGGTCCCACATCAGGTTGAGGACATCCGGATGTTCGTGCCAGCGCGGCACAATCTCCTGCACTTCAAGCCACGCCTCCGGTACATTTCCCAACTCCAACCAGCCTCGGGCGGCGTTCAGATGATGTAGGTCAGGCGGCTCAATCGTGTCCACACGCACTCCAATATTGCATCCTGAGCCGTTTGGCAAAATGCTTCTGCGTGATGCGCCACTTCCAAAAAGTGTTCCACCCCCAAGCCTTGGCTGCTTTTTTCCTATGCCTGTATGCCATCAGTGCATCTGGAGCGCAGACCGACGCCTCTACCAGCAGCAAACAAATGGCGCAAAAGCTGGAACAATTCGTATCCCTTCCCCGTTTCGCCTCTTCCCAATGGGGCATCCAGATCAAATCGCTGGATACGGGTAAATTGATTTTCGAACACGACGCCCAGAAGCGATTGAAGCCTGCCTCCAATAACAAACTCTATACCGGCGCACTGGCGCTGGAGGAGTTGGGCGCGGATTACCGCATCGTCACTTCCATCGCCGCCAAGAAAAAGCCCTCCGCCAGTGGCACTCTGTCCAGCGACCTCGTCATCATCGGCCGGGGTGATCCGTCATTCTCCGCGCGTTTTCATGGCGGTGACTATGAAGCGGCATTGAAGCCATTGGTGGATGCCATCGCAGCGACAGGCATCAAGCGTATCACCGGCGACATCGTAGCGGATGAGAGCTTCTTTCGCGGTCCCTCATTCGGTAACGGATGGACGTGGGATGATCTGCAATACTATTACGGTGCCGAGGTCTCCGCGTGCACCTATCAGGATAACACGGTGGACCTGAGTATCACACCGGGAAAAGAGATCGGGGATGCCGCGACGATTGAGTTGCGACCATCCACTCCGTTGCTGCAATTCATCAACCGCGTGCAGACCAGTGCGACCAATGTGCGGGCATCCATCACCGTCACGCGAGAACCGGGCTCCAGCCTCGTGACCGTGAGCGGGCATGTGCCACTCGGCGGCAAAGCTGTGGAAGATGCAGTTACCGTGCCCCGCCCTGCCCTGTGGTTCGCGCAAGCCGTGAAAAATGCGCTCATCAAGCGCGGCATCAAAGTGAAGGGCGATATCCGCCGCATCACTGCCGGCGATAAAGCAGCTGGGCCGCGCGGAAAGGATGAGTTGATTGAACTCACCTCAGTTGCTTCGCCGCCCATGAGCGAGCTGGTGAAGCAGATGATGAAACCCTCGCAGAATCTCTACGCGCACCTGCTCTTTCTGCAAGTGGCCGCGCGCCATGCCGATCATGCACGCGATTTGGACGCCACGACCGAAGACATCGGCATGAGACGCATGGCCGCGTTCATGCAAAAGATCGGCGTCGCCCGCAACGATGTGCTGATCGAGGAAGGTTCCGGTCTCTCACGTGGGACACTGCTCACTCCCCGCGCCACCGTGCAACTGCTTGAATACATGGCGCGCACACCCAACAAAGACATCTACTACGACTCCCTGCCCATCGCGGGTAAGGACGGCACCTTGCGCCTCCGCATGCGCGGCACCCTCGCCGAAGGCAATGCCCACGCAAAGACCGGTTCACTTAGATACGTGAATGCGCTCTCTGGTTACGTGACGAACCGTGCTGGTGAACGTTTTGTTTTCTCCCTGCTCTCTAATGCCCACGTAGCCCCGCCAAACGGTCCAACCGCGCGAAACGACTTGGATCAAATCGTGGTGTGGTTGGCGGAGTCGGAGTTCAGGACACAATCATCGAAATAGAATTAGCTATCGACGGCTATTAGGTTTTAGGGCTACGCCCAGTTGAGCCACGTTCATGCAGGATCGCGATCCAGTTGTAGTAAAAAGAATTGCGCCTCGCTTCTGCTATCCCCTTTTTGAGGCGCATTGCTGATTCAGTCTTGCGATCAAGAACATCGATCAAGGCCAACTGCAATTGCCCGATGATGAATGGGCAAACGATGCTGCCTCCAAGCATCCAGACCGGACCTAAAGCGACTAGAAACACATAATCCGTCCACCTGCTTTCTTGCACATCTGCCGAGTAATCTCCCATACCAGCCAGCAGTAAGGCTATCGCAAGAAATGCTATGTAGCACCGGAACACTTTTCTGGCCGGCCATTCATGCAGAACTTTGATGAGCCAATCTAGTATATAGGCAGATTCTTGAACTTTTTGCTTCAAATCCATCACCGGTTACAATTTCTGCGTTGTGGAGCCACATTACCATTACAAAAGGCGCGTCTGCTTGCATCTGTTGACTATTGCTTTCGGGCTTACCGCTATTCCTTGCTGATAATGTAGCAAAAAAATTCAAACAGTCGCTTGACTCTCCTTAATTTCGGTGAAACTTTACCGGCTAGACGGTTTTCTACCGTCCGGTAAGTATAGTTATGAGTCGCCCCAGTTCCAAAGATACTATTCTCGATGCCGCCGAGTCGGTTGTCCGGGAGTCCGGTGCTGTCCACATGACGCTCGACGCCGTGGCGGAACGCGCCGGGGTGTCCAAGGGTGGTCTCTTGTACAATTTCCCCACCAAGGAATCCTTGCTGGAGGCCATGATCGCCCGGCAAGTGGGCCGTTGTGAGGCCAATCGCGCCGAAGCCGAGGAAAAAGCCGGTGGCGACCCGACGGTGAAGCTGCGCTCCTACGTGGACACCGCCCTGCAATTGGAAGGCGGCATGCGCGAGACGTGCGCCCCCCTGTTGGCTGCCGGAGCGAATAATCCCAAGCTGCTCGATCCCGTCCGCGAGCACTACCGCAAGCTCATCGCCGAGTTGCAGGACCCGGCCATCAATTTCGACGACGCCATGGTGGTGATGCTCGCCTCGGATGGCCTGTGGTTGCTCGAGATGTTGCAGATTTTCCCGCTTGATGATGCCCAGCGTGCCCGCCTCCATGCGAAGCTGCTCGCGCTGTCCGATCAGACCGTTCAAAAACGCAAATAAGCTGTTCCGTTTATGACCTTACCCAGGAAGGTAGTGAATCGACGTCAGGTTACCGCCGTCACGATGGCCCTTTTGGCCGGAGTGCTCGCCACTTCGTGCAAGCTCGGCCCCGATTACGAGCGCCCCAAGGTGGAATCCCCCGAAGCGTGGCGCTGGAAGACCGCCGAACCAAAAGACCATGTGCCGCGGGGCGAATGGTGGACTGTCTTCAACGACCCGGCGCTCAACGAGCTGCAGCTCAAAGCCGCCGAGGACAATCTGGACCTGCAAGCTGCTTTCCAAAGGATAGAACAAGCACGGGCAACTGCCCGGGTCTCCCGTTCGGATTTCTATCCGTCCCTCAATGGCGGTCTTAACTGGTCGCGGTATCGTACCTCCGCGAATGCCCCGGCACCCATCCCCTTCCCGGTGCCATCATTCACGCAGTCGCAGTGGACGATGCCATTCGACTTGAGTTACGAGGTTGACTTGTGGGGCAAGGTGAAACGCTCCTTCGAGTCCTCACAACAACTCGCGCTCAGTTCTGTCGCAGCGCATCAGACCATCCTGCTGGGATTGCAGGCGGATGTGGCGATGAATTATTTCGAGCTGAAATCGCTCGACCGTGAGATCGAACTGCTCAAGAGCGCCATCGATCTGCGCAAGGAAGCACTCAAGATTTTCGAGCAACGCTTGGAGGCCGGCATCGGCAGTGATTTCGAGGTGCAACGCGCGAAGGTGGAAGTGGCCACAGCGGAAGCAGACCTGAGTGCCGCCCAACGCAATCGCGCCGCGCAAGTGAACACCCTCGCCCTGCTCTGCGGCACGGTATCGTCCAAGTTCGAGGTGAAGGTGACCGCAGGCGCAGCCAAAATCCCTCAGATCGCGCCGGATCTGCCGTCGAGCCTGCTGGAACGTCGTCCGGACATCGCACAAGCCGAGCGTGAGATGGCTTCCAAGCTCGCGCAGATCGGCATCGCCCAATCCGCGAGCTTCCCCTCCGTCCGCCTGACGGCAAGCGGTGGTTACCTCAGTGGTGATGTCACCGACCTGTTCGACTGGAGCAGCCGCACGTGGTCGCTGGGGCCGGGCGTCAGCATCCCGCTCTTTGCCGGTGGCCGGAACAAGGCGAACCTTGAGCGCACACGCGCCACTTATGAAGAGAGCGTGCTCAACTACAAGCAACGCATCCTCGTGGCCTTCAAAGAAGTGGAGGACAGCCTCTCCGCGTTGCAGTTCCTCGGTGGTGAAGCCAAGGCGCGCACAGAAGCCGCCAACGCCGCCACATCTGCCGCCAAGCTCTCACTGGACCGGTATAGCGCCGGTTCCATCAACTTCCTGGAAGTGATCGATTCTGAAAACGCCCGGCTCGTCAACGAGCTGGCGCGTGTCCGCGTAGCCAATGAACAAGTCCTCGGCACCGTCCGCCTCATCAAGGCACTGGGCGGCGGCTGGGAATGATGAACCTGAAAACACACCGTATGTTGAAACCTGTGCGTTCCCTGATTTTTACCCTGCCACTGGCCGCCGTAACGGGCCTGCTGGTGACCGGCTGCGGCCAAGGCGGTGGCGGTGGTGCCCCCCAAGAGCAACCACCCACCGCAGTCATCTTCGGCAACCCGGTCATCGAACCGGTGGAAGACACCATCGCTGCCGTCGGCTCCATCGAGGCCAATGAGCGCGTGGAGATCAAGCCCGAGGTGTCGGGCCTCATCCAGCTCATCGGCTTCAAAGAAGGCGAACGCGTAAAGAAAGGTGCGAAGCTCTTCGCGCTCGATTCCCGCAAAGAAATCGCGCAGGTCGCCCAGGTGAAGGCAGAGGAAGAACTCGCCCGGCAGAACGCTGAGCGCGCCAAGCAACTCGCCGGCACGCGCGCCATCTCGCAACAGGAAGTGGATCAGCTCGCCAGCCAGGTGAATGTGCGGAGCGCCACGCGTCAACTGGAGGAAGAACGCCTCGCGGATCGCGTGATCTACGCGCCTTTCGACAGTGTGGCCGGGCCGCGTATGGTCAGCTTGGGCCAATTCGTGAATATGGGCACGACGCTCGTCACGCTGGTGGATCTGGACAAAGTGAAGATCACCTTCCGCATTCCTGAGCGCCAGTTGTCCTTTGTGAAGGTGGGACAGGAAGCCCGAGTGAAAGTCGGCGCCTATCCCAACAAGGTGTTCACCGGCAAGGTGGACCTCATCAATCCGGAGATCGACCCCACCACACGCACCGCCGAGATACGCCTCATGGCTCCGAACGCAGAGGGTTTGCTCAAGCCGGGCATGTTCGCCCGCGTGGAACTGGTCACTGGCCGTCGCGAAGATGGTCTGGTCATCCCGGAAAGCGCACTCGTCGCCGGACTGGAGAATTTCTCCGTGTATGTCATCACGGGTGATGTCGCCCGCGTGCAACCAGTGAAACTCG
>JAURFH010000077.1 GCA_030834415.1 Verrucomicrobiota bacterium
CGGAGGGGTTTCTCGCCTTGGGTCGTGCTGCCTCCGCTTGGCGTCTGCCCAAGGTGCAAGACGCCGACTCGCTTCGACTTTTCCTCAGCCACTATCGCCAGCATATTCTGGAAGCCGTGGAGCTTCCGGCCATCCTGCAGGCCCATCAGTTCGCCCAGCAAGGCTTCGCCCGGGAACTCATCGCCTTGGATTGCCAACTGGAAGATATCTTCATCGAGAAAGACCTATCCTCCGCCAGCCAACGCGTGGGCCGCAGCAAACTGAAACGCCTGCGTCCCTTGCGCGACCAGCGTGTGGTCATGCGTTATCTGCAAGCGGTGGAAGAGAACAAAGCCCACGGCTGGCACGTGCTGGTCTTCGGCTTGGCGCTGCAACTCTACTCCCTGCCCTTGCGCCAAGGTCTGATCAGCTACGCGCGCCAAAGCTTGGGCGGATTCGTCCACTCAGCCGCCAAATCCCTGCCCATCACCGAAGACGAATGCCGCGAGATTTTCGCGGAGGCGGTGGAGGGGCTGGAAGACCGGTTGAATGCTCTAATCAACGAACGGCCCAAGAAGTTGATTCAGGTGGCGTAAGTTTTCCACCCTGCTCTTCTCTATCGGGTTCCGTTTGTTCTGCGTATTCTGTGGTTTGATTTTTAAAACCCGACGAATACACTCCAGCGCATGACCCGTTTCACTTTTCTATTGGCGTTGCTGGCGGCAGCCTTTCTGGCGCCGCAGACTTCCTTTGCCCAGCGCACCTATACTTTCGGCATGATTGGGAAGTCGCAGGGCAATCCGTTCTTCGAGGCGGCCCGGGCGGGAGCGAATGACGCGGCGAAGGAACTCGCGGCAAAGCACGGCATCAAGATCAAGATCGACTGGCGCACACCGAACGAAGAGGACGCACAAAAACAGGCCGAATACATCGAGCAACTCGTGCTCAACGGCGCGGACGGCATCATCATCAGTTGCTCGGACGCCATCAAACTCACCGGAGCCATCGACAAGGCCGTGCGCAACGGCGTGCCCGTGCTCACCTTCTCCGGCGATGCCCCGAACAGCAAACGCTTCGTAGCCGTAGGCATCGATGATTTCGAATGCGGCAAGGCCACCTTTTTGGCGCTCGCCAAGATCATGAACGGCAAAGGCGTGGTGGCGGCCATCGACGGCAATCCGAATGCGGCAAATCTCCAGCAGCGGGCGGCTGGTTTCCGCGCCGGGGCCAAGGATTATCCCGGCATCCGCATCGTGGACATCTTCTATCACAAAGAGACGCCGCAAGACGCCGTGGCGCGCATCGAGCAAGTCATGCAGGCGAATCCGGATATCACCGGCTGGGGCTTCCTTGGCGGTTGGCCGCTCTTCACCGACAACGCGCTCAAGTGGCCCGCCGGCACGATCAAGTGCGTCTCAGTGGATGCCCTGCCCCAGCAGCTCGGCTACGTGCGCAGCGGCCATGTGCAATTGTTGCTCGGCCAGGATGTGTATAACTACGGCTGGCGCTCCGTGGAGCATCTGGTGAACAAGCTCAAGCTAAAGAAGAACCCGCCCAATGTCATCGACAACATGCAGCTCATGGAAGTGAAGAAGGAGAACGTGGAAGACATCGCCAAGCAGTGGGAGAAGTGGCTGCCTAAATAAGCCGGGGTGAGTTGCACTCCCGGGCAAACTAACTGAGGCGACTTCTTAGCTACGGAGTTTTTTACGACGACGTAAAAAAGCCAAACCTCCCAAGCTGACCAACAACATCGTCCCCGGTTCTGGCACCATGGCGTATTGAATGGTCAGGATGGGAGCATCCGACCCTTCACTAGCACCAAACCGGCGTGCCGTGAAATTCACAGACTCATCAGCCAGCAGCAGCATCCAGCCGTAATTCTCTCCGGGATTATCCAACCAGTATTGCACGTCTGCCACAAGTCCCGGCGTGGAACCGAAAACGTAGGGCGAGTTGCCGACATCATAGATCACGTCACTCACACTCGCCTGCGACACAAAGTCCACCCCCGCCTCACCACCCGGCTGGGACCAAGGCATGTCCATACCGTGAAACCGGCTGTTCCAAGTCGCCTCACCGGGCGAAGCCGGTAACCCCAAACCCACTTGCGTGGTCGGGCTCTTGTCACCTTCTCCCCAGGAGACGAGCATACGATGCAGCCCAAACGTACCGGCGGCGTAACCATCCACTGGTTGGCCTAGCACCTCAAACTGGACCGTGACGGACTGGATCATCGCCCCTACCGGAATGGAAGCCAGCGGGTCGAACTGGATCAACCCGCGGTTCTTGGTGAAATTCTGCGTAGTGCCAGAATTGAAATAGGATTTGCCGCCCAGATTATTGTCTGGATTGACGGCGATGAGCGTGGTGTCTGCCACCGGCGCTAATTGCACCGTCTCAGCCACAGCCAATCGGCCGCCCAAAGCCAGCAGGAACACGCCTGCTATCGATAGATATTTATTCCTCACACGTTGCTCCAGTTGTTGTGCCCGGTCCGTTGGAAAAAACCAAGTCTGCAAGCTGGTTGTAACTTTCTGCACCAAGGGTCCGTCTGCTTTCTTTGAATATCATGAATACCCTGACCCGTTTTCTCACGTGTGCCACCATGCTGGCCCTGACCCAGCTTCACGCCGCCGATCCTAAGACCTTGATGACCGAGCGCGGCAAAATGCTGTTCAGTGAAGACTTCGCCAAGCCGATCCAAAAGGCCAAGATGGAAAAAGGTAAAGCACCCACAGCCGGTTGGCGGGTGGCCAAAGGCAAATGGGAGAATTTGGATGGCGCCTTGAAAGGAACCGAGATCAAGGCGGACATGCACGGTGCCGTGGCCCGTTATCCCCTCGAGTTCAAAGATGTCATCATCCAATACGATGTGCGGGTGGATGGCTGCAAGATGACCACCTTGAGCATCAATGACGCCAAGGAACACGTCTGCCGTGTGCTCATCAACAAAGACGGTTTCACCGCTCAAAAAGATGACCACGACCACGCCGGTCCGGACAAGGCCGTCAAATTCGGCACCGCCAAGATGGACATCAAACCCGGCGAATGGAAAACCGTGGTGATGGAGATCAAGGGCAAAGAGATGGTCGCCCATATCGATGGCAAAGCCGTGGCTGGTGCGGACGACATGATCAATGTCTCCAAGGCGAACTTCGGTTTCACCGTCTCGGGCGAATCGGCCTCGTTCCGCAATCTGAAGGTGTGGGAAGCTTTGCCGAATGATGGCTGGAGCAAAACGAAATCGAAACTGACGGCGGCGAAGTAAGCCGTCACACTTTGGTTGGTTCAAGCGCGGGCCATGCCCGCGCTTTTTTATTTCCCTGACGGAACGCACATCAAACAAGAATGTCCGGCTCACCCACGATCGGCGTGTTATCGATGCTGCTCGTGCCGCCGCTCTGCAGTTTCTCCCCGCTATCGGCATAGCCGGGGATGATGCGGTCCAACTGGCCTTGCGTCGCACCCAAGTGATCCCGGATCACCCGACCAAGCACGGACCGGTAGTCATACGCGCGCTTCAGGTAGCGATTGCTGACCCCGAACATACTGCCGGTCTGCCCCGTGACCCACGGGATGGAATCATTCGGATGACAGCCGAGAATCGCCGAGGTCGCGCCGTCTTTCCCCACACCCCGCACGCCACCACCGGCCACCATCATCATACCGGCCTCGGCATGATCTGTACCGCCGGAGCTGTTCTGGATGCTGGTGCGCCCGAACTCGGAAAGCGTCACGATGACGAGGTCATCCCAGGAGCATTGTGCACCGGGCAATGGATTCGTGCCGTTCTTGCCATAGATCTTAAAGAACTTTTGTAGCGCATACATGCTCCAGCCCAACCGCCGCAACAGATTCGCATGCGAACCGGTGGCCGAGCCTTGATTGTTATGCGTGTCCCAGCCGCCGAACTCGGTCCCGGCGATGATGGCACTGGTACCGTTCAGTATGAGTGAGGCCGCTTTCAGATTGCGGAAGAAACCATACGCCCCGGTATCCACCGTGTATTTGTCGGTGTCCCCGTTACGCCCGCTGAGATATGCGCCGCCATTCTTCTTATTGCGCGTGGGGAACAGATAGTATGGCGTGTCACCATCGGTATTCTCATCATCCAGAAAGAAATTGCCATCCCCTGAAGTCGGCTCACCGGCCGCATCCGGATCCTTATCCGTGAAGTTGATCCCGGCGAAAATGGACAGCGTGTTCTCCAGATTTTCATACTGAAGTTGGAGGAAATCACGGTTCTTCTTGCTGGGGAATGAACTGTCATTTCCCACCGCCAGAAACGAATCCGCCTTGGCATTGCCGGAGGTGCTGTTAGGGATGCCAAAAAGATTGTAGCGCGTCGGGTCCGTGAGATTCGTCATCGCGGCGGCAGAGCCACGCATAATCAGCGGTAAGGCGGACTGGACCGTGACTCCGGTGAGAGGTGACGTGCTGGTAAGCCCGGACTCCAGCAATGTGCGGTAGAAGATACCATCCTTCAGCACATTGTTGTTCGGGCTGCCATTCTCCCAATAATTCTGCGAATCAAAATGCGAGCGCGACTGCTTGGGGTACCCCACGCGATGCACCAGCGCCAGATCGCCTGCGTTATAGACCGGCGCGAGAAACTTCAGCGAGGGATGCACGGCGGCGAAACCATTGCCCGTGCGGATGGCATTCGCGTAATCAAACGTCCCCAAGCCATTGCCGCTCAATGCAAAATCCATCGCCCCGGTGACCGCGCTATAATCGATCGAATCCTTCGGGATGAGGATGTTCGGACGGTTAGTGAGGTTGTATGCCGAATCCTCGACCGGGATGAGTGAATTCAACGAATCGTTAGCTCCCCTCAGCCAGATGAAGAGCAGCTTCTTGCCGTTCAGTCCGATATTGCCCTCCGCCAGGGCGCGCTTAACCACCAGCGGCACATCGGTCAAGGAAGCTAGGGCAGCTCCGAGCCCCAGCTTGCCCGCATGGCTCAAAAAGGAACGACGGGAGAGGATGTTAAATGGCTGGTTCATGTCACTGCTCCTGGAAACGTTGATAGGTAAAGAGCATGCCCACGAGGCCGCGCACGCGATTATCATACGTGCTGTTGGCCGTGGTGCTCACGGTCAGGTTCGCAAAGGGCGAACTGGTGCCGCTGTCAGAGGTGTTCAAGAAATTGACCGCTGCCGCGCGGTATTGAGTCAGATTCGCCTGCCCTTCTCCGGGATAGAGCATGCCGATGAAAAGATCGGCCACTTTGTCCGCATCTTTCCAGTCGGTGTCCGGCAGGCGGTTCTGGAGGAAGGCCACCGGGTCCACAATATTCGCATTGCCCGCATCGGTCTTGCCGCTCTGCCCTATGGCGATGCAGATGGATTGCGCAAAGCGCAAGCGCTCCGCCAAAGTTCCTGCACTGATCCATCCACCGGAGCTCTCCGGATAACCATCCGGATCGGCCCGCTCGAAGAGATACATCCCGCCCATTCGGGAAAGCGGCGCCGAAGACGGCGTAGCGCTGATCTGATTCGTGGCGCCCGAGATGGAATAGCCATCCGTATCCGCCGTGAACGAATCCGGGGCTGCGTTATTCGTGCTGAACCGTAAGGCGCGGATGGCACTCACGGCAAACTCCAGCGGCGTCTTCACTTTCTGAAAGGCGGTGTATTGGGAATGGAACAGCTCTGAGTTCACAATCGTGCTGAGTACCGGACGCAGCTTGCCTTTCGGCACACTATTTTCCCACGCCAGCATGCATTGCTTCACCAACGCCTCCTCGGGTGATTCCTCCTCATCGGTAAAATCATAACCGTGATGAAAATCATCATGCACCAGTAGGCGACAAAGTTTCACGCTGATGAACTCCTCGGTGAAAGGTAGATTGGCGAGATGGTTCAGGGCATCGTAGCCGCTCTGCATGGCTGCCGTGCCAGAGCGTCCCGGGATATCCAGCTCATAGGAGCCGGGCGTGCCATCGGAGTAGGTCTTCGAGACCCAAGGCTCACCGTAACGCGCCGGCACCATCTTGCCAGGGAACACTACGATGTTGGTATTACGATAACGGGAGTTCTTAAAATTCAGCACCCACGGTCCGACGAGATTGGTGTAGGCCGTGCTGCTGTCTCCCGCATTCAGCTTCGTCGTGGCCTTGGCCGCATGCGGGTTATTCCAGTCCCCTGTTTCCACCATCTCCACCGACCATCCGGCCCACGCATAAGAAAGCGCCACGATATCATCCTGATCGTAACCGTTATCCACACCCATGGTGAAAAGCTCCAGCAACTCTCGCGCGTAGTTCTCGTTCGGTATGCGGGTGCCGTCAGCCCGGCTGTTCACCGTATCAAGGTAGATGATCATCGCCGGGCTTTCCGCGCTGACCGTAAGCAGATCCAGGAACGTACCATCCGGATCCAGCAATACTTGCCGCCAGCGTTCCATCTCCCGCCGCTCCAGTTCTGCAGCGATGCGCTCACGCGCATTGCCCACTCCGTTGTAAAACGAAGTGAAGTAATTGTAGGTCTTAGAATACTGCGTGACGAAGTGGTTCTCGCAGAACTGGGAGAGCACCTCCAGCAACTGGCGATCCGCCCCGACAGCGTGTAGCACGAACCACGCACGCAGGTCATTGATATGCGCCGTGCCAGGTCCTTCGGTGGCGGTATTGGAGATGTAGGTAGCCGCCGTAGCAAACTTTGCTTCGATCTCATTGATGCCGTTATGGGAATTCGCGGCATTCTCCACGATGGTATCCGGCGCGAGTTGGCCGTTGACCCAATCTTGGATGGCCTGCGGATCATTACTGTACACCAACTCATCGAGCAATTTTGGTGTAGGCCCATACGCCAGCCGGTTCAGGGCGATGGTCGCCAGCTGCGCATTTGTGGTCAGTGGTTGGATTTCGAGACGATAAAAGGCATTGGGGCCAGGATTCGGAACAAACCAAGTGAAATTGGTAGAGGTCCCGTTAGTCACTGTATAGAAGCCGTCCGCCAGATTGGTGCTGGCCAGCAGCCGGACCACGTTGGCGGCCGGATAGGGCGTGAACCCGATGACTTGCTGGCCATTGGACGAAACCAGCGAGGTGATGGTCGGCGGGGGTGTATCGACTTGGGCAAAAGTAGTGGTCGCGACCAAAAGAAGCACAGTCGCAAAACCGGACATGATACGTCGGTTCATAAGTTTCAGCCGTAATCGGCAGCTGGTTGATAACGTTTGCAGTCGTAGTAATAGCAAACGCCATGCCGAGCACAGCAGTAGGGAATGCGATGAATTTCGCTTACTCCCTTAGCCTTGGCAACTTCTTCCTTTGGATTCAGCCAAGTTTTGTGGCTAAAGTCATTCCGTGACAGCCAAGTCACCAAAAAACGGTCAGAAGTCCGGCGGGAGTAGTATCATCACCCGTCTGTTTGTGCTTTTGATTTTGTTCATCGTGGGCTCATGCGGCTGGTATTGGTGGCAATCAAACGATCCCACGCATGAAGGACCGCCGGTCATCGCGGAATACGTTGACGTAGAGAGCATCAAACGCGCTCCCGATGTGCTGACCAATGTGGACTGGCAAGGCCTCTCCAATCGCGTCGCCACCAATCTGCCTTGGGTGGACCGCCAAACTAACAGTCCGGTAGTTTCTACGAACCAACCAAGCCGGCCAAAGTCGACCAATCAAGTCGTCCGTCCAGTTGTCACCAACCAACCCGTCGTGACAATGCCAACTCCTGCGGTGAGCAATGCAGTTCCGAATAACATGGTGGCGACTGGCACAGGCGGGGCACAGACCACACTCGAAGCGCAAGTCGCACTGGCGCGGCTAGGCTATTCACCTGGTTCCATTGATGGAGCCTTCGGCAGCCAGACCCGTGCCGCCATCCGCGCTTTTCAGAAACGCAACGGCCTTCCCCAGAGCGGCGAGCTGGATTCAGCCACCAGGAACACCCTGCCTTTGAAGCTGCCGCTCTATGTGAACTACACGGTCACTCAAAGCGATCTCAGTTCACTAAGACCGCTCAGCAAAACATGGGTGGGCAAATCCGAGCAAGATCATCTGGCTTACGAAACCATTCTTGAAATGGTCGCAGAAAAATTCCAAGCACATCCCGGCTTCATCAAACAGTTGAATAAAGATGTGAATTGGGAGGCGGTAACCGCGGGCACCACCTTGACGGTGCCGAATGTGGTCGCGCCGAAACCGGCTGGGCGCGCAGCCTATGCTTCGATCCTGCTCTCAGCGCGTCTGCTGCAAGTGTTTGACCAGAAGGATCAGTTGATCGCCCAGTTCCCGTGCAGCATCGCGCAGAAGGTGGATAAACGCCCCATCGGCGTGGTGCGCGTGAAGGTGGTGGCGGAGAATCCGAACTACCGTTTCAATCCGGAGATATTCCCGGAATCAGCTGAAGCCAAGAAGATCGGCAAACCCTTGATGATTCAGCCCGGACCAAACAACCCGGTGGGCGTGGCTTGGATAGGCCTAGACAAACCGGGTTATGGCATCCACGGCACGCCGGGACCGGAAGCCGTCGGGCGCACGGAATCCCACGGCTGTTTCCGATTGGCCAACTGGAACGCCGCCTACCTCATCAAGATGGTCTGGGTGGGCATGCCTGTGTATGTGGAGCCATAAGCGGCGACCCCATCACTTCTGCAAAGCTTGCATCTTTTCCGCGTAGCGCTTGCCGAACTCATGCAGTGAAGGTGTATCAAAGTGGACCTGATCACCTTTGTGCTTGAGACCTTCGGATTCGACGATAGCGCAATGCGGCAGGAGTTTCGGCAAGCTGGCGATCTGCTCATTCACCAGCGGCCAGTAAGAAGGCTTCCCTTCCTTGTTCTGTTTGGCGAGATACAGGCCGAGTTTTCCGGCTACGAAAGGAACATCGCTATCTCCCAGATCCTTGCGCCAGTCTTTGACGGCTTGTGACAAGCGAGCGGCATAGCTCTTGGCTGTAGTTTCATTGCCTGAATCCCCTTCACCTTGATGCCAGAGGATACCCTTGAGCGTGCCATCCTTCATGGCGGTTTTTGCGCGGACGAGAGCCTGCTCATAGAGATCACCGCCCTTTTGCCAGCGGGAGAGCGGCGTGCCTCCCACCGCGCAAGGGATCAGACCGATGGTGACGTTGGGATTCGCCTCCGCCATCACACGACCAAAAGTGGAACCAAGACCGACACCGGCGATGGTCGGCTTGTCGAAATGAAGCGGGTCCACAGCGGGGGCCCAATCGTTGGCCTTGGTGAACATGAGCACGCGCGGATGGGGCACCTTGTCTTCGGCTTCCACCTTACCACGGCCAGCCATGTTCGACTGACCGATCAAGAGGTAGAGGTGAAATTCATTTTTCGCAGGCAATTTCGGAGCATCAGCAGCAGAAAGTGAGGAAGCCACGCCCGCGACAAGCAGGCAGCCAAGAAAACGACGCAGTGAGATCATGCAAAAGAATTAGAACACGCCCGCCCGGCAAGCAAGCTTGAGAAGCGGCACCTCAGTCAGGTCACTTGCCTCCAAGGGCGCGAAGGGCAGCTTGATATTCGGGGTTCGCGGGTTCGAGCTGAATCGCCTGCTCGAGGAACTGGCGCGCCTCAGCCGGGCGATTCTCTTTCAAGGCGATGAAGTGGCGCATGAAGGCGGGGTATCCGGCGAGTTCACCGCGTTTTTGCAATCCGGCAAGGACATCATCCGCTTCCTTGAGACGGTTGAGTTGTAGCAAAGCGAAGCCGTAATCACGGAAGTAAAGAGCGTTTGCTCCCGGCAGGGCGACAAGCTGGGTATAGAATTGAGCAGCCGTATCGTAATCACCATGCACCAGCGTCGCGCGCGCGGCAGCAGTTAGGCCGAAAACGCTGTCAGGGGCGAGTTCCAGAACACGGGCGGCGTCTTTTGCCGCGGCAGGTGCATTCGCTGGAGTGACTTTTCCGAGCGACCAATCATCGGGCCCGATTAGCTTGAACTCGTATTCCGCAATGACCGCCTGATTGAGCGGACTACGGCGCAGGAACAGCATGGTGTTGTCATCGAAAGCGACGAGGGCCCAATCCGCATCCTTGATCATCGTCTGGCCCAGTGGAGTCAGTTGATGGTCAAGCGGTATAGGCAAAAGCATGGCCGAGACCTGCCAACGATCGAGGATGTCGCGCCAACCAGAGGCCTGATTGATGACCGGCAAATATTCGCTCTCCCAGAAGGAGACGGCGTAAGCGTCGCCACGACCATCAACGAAGGGTTTGAACTTGGGATAATTCTGCCACAAGAGCGGACCGCCATAACGCATCTCGTTAAAGAGGTTCTGCGCCGGCACCTCACGTTCCATGAAAGCAAACACGCCCGTGGGATAAAAGCCGGGATAGCGCCCATAGCCGAACTGGTATTGCAGATCGGGAACGAACTTCAGCAGCACAATCGCGATCCAAGTAACCGGGAGCAAGGCGAGCACCCAGCGTTTGGATGAAGCGATCGCCAACGGCCAGATTTGCGCGGCCATCTGTGCAGCGAAGGGAGCCATCGCGAAGGCGAAGAAAAGCAATGAGCGTTGCGCATCCAGCGCCAGCAAAGTGAAGCCACACAGAATGAAGCAACGGGCGAAGCTCCAGTGTTTACGTGAGAGGATCAGCAGCAACGCCAGGACCGGCAAAGTGAGATAAAAGAAACGGTTCTCATGCCAGATGGGTGTCTGAAGTTCAGTGATGACACCTTTCCAGAACGAGCTATTGAACTGGAACGGCACGAGCAAGATCTTGGCTCCATGCGGATTGATGAGCTGGGTTGAAACGATGGCCGCCAGCACGGCCAAAGCCATACCCGCCGGGCGAACTAGTAACTCCTTCAAGGAAAGCGATGCCGCGTCCTCATCAGTCGATTTCCAGCGCAGGAACTTTTGAGCGGCAACCGTCGCCCATTCCCCGGCCGAAAAGGCGAAGAGTAAAGCTAGGCCATAGACGAGTCCGCCATGGATGTTTGCCCAGGCTGCAAACAGCAACGGAAGGCCGACCCATTGCCAGCGGCGCGAACGGCCACAACGGGTATCCAGATACAGCACCAAGGTGAAGATGACCCCGGAGAGAAAATCCGGCCGCTCAAAGAAACGGGTGCGCCCAATGATCGTTGCCAGGGTGATGGCCCAAAACGGCCAGAGCGAATCCCCTGCCCCCAGGCGTCGCGCAGTCAGCCAGGTGAGCCACATCGCAAGAACGGCGAGCAGGCATTTGGCGGTGGTCAGGGCATAAACCCCGCCCAGTTTATCCAACAGATAAAGTCCTGTGGCAGGCAACCATTGGTGCAAATACCACGGCTCATCCGGCGTAGTATAGGCAAAGGTGTTCACCGCCGGAATCTCGTGATGCTCCATCACGTAGGCACCCGTGCGGATATGATAACCGAGATCGATATCCGATATGTGGAAACAGGCCGCGAGAAACACGAAGCCCAGCAGACCGGCAAGCAGCAGGCGGGCAAGGCGTTCGGGTTTAGGTTCCATCAGGGCTTGGTCTGGCCCCACACGTCACGTCCAGGGCACGGGCGCATCGTGCGAATGCAAGCGAAGTGTCACAAGTAAATAGTCAGATGGAATCAACCGCAGAATACGCTGAACACGCGGAAAACAGTAAGAATTCAACGACCTTTAACTTTTCGACTCACCGGAGACGTTGGCGGCAGTTTGCGGCCACGGTGCGAAACGGATGCATTCTTTACCCAGTTCGTCTTTGGTGAATTTCGCCTCTCCCGCCTGGCTGATGGCGGGCTTGAAATCACCCTTGATCTCGATTTTCCGCCATTTGAGCACCCCGGCGATATCCCAAGTGAGCTGGGTGTCATAAGCCAGCACTGCTGCCGGGTGTTCCTGACCATCGCTCGAAGTCCAAGTGCCGTATTCCTTGAAATCAAACCGCTGGTAATAGGACATCGCCGCCGGAACCGTGAAGACCAAGGCATGATGGACGACGCCGGGTTTGTTGCCCACGCCGGTTGCGGCCACACGCAGATGGGTGAGAGTCGTGCCGAGGCGCTGGCCTTGGCAGTCAGGGTGGATCAGGTTATAGCAAAAGGTGAAGACGTTCTTGCCGCACAACTCAAGTCCAGCGCAGCAAACGGGTTTACCCGCCAGTTCCCCCACGATGATACCGTCAGGCCCGGCCTGCAAAAAAGCTGCGAAGCGGGCTTCATCCCCGGCCGGGAAACGGCCGGGTGCATTCAGCCGGTAGATATCCATGAGGGAATCGAAATCCCGGCTTTCATAGGTGCGGAAACGAACCGGAAGACGCAAAGGCGGCTCGAGTTCACGATCCAACCCCGAGCGGGCACATTTACGCCGGATCCATGTGAGTAGATTTCGCATGTTGATAAAACCAAGGGCGATAGTAGGAAACAGTGAGGGGGTGTCGAACCGTTTCTAGTTTCCAAAAAATATAAACACCAACAGGTTCGAACGATTTTCACCAGATGACGTCCAAGCTTATGCGGGAAAGGCTCCGGGCGTCACCGTTGTTGTAACCGTCTATACATTGCATTACAGTCCCCCGCATAGAACTTGATCCCATGAAACAGCTCGCTCGCTTTTTTGTCCTGCTGAGCCTTGTCGCCGTGACGGCGCGAGGTCATGCCCAGCAGGTATCTGTGGAGGAAAAAGAACTCTCCAATGGCATGAAGGTGCTCATGCTGCCGCGCAAGGGAGAGCCGACCATCTCCGGCGGCTGGGTGGCCCATGTGGGCAGCGCCAATGAGCGCCCTGGCATCACGGGCATCGCCCATCTCTTCGAACACATGATGTTCAAGGGCACGCCCACGCTCGGCACCAAGGATTATCAGAAGGACCTCGAGATCATCACTGAGCAGGAACGTGTGCGCGACCTGATGCGGGCCGAAGAGGCCAAGGTGCGCGCCGAGTATCGCAAGGGCGAGGTGGATGATCCCTACAAGCCGGAGAACAAGACTGCCCGCTACAAGGAACTGGAGAAACAGTTTGCCGAACTCATCAAGCAGCAGCGCGAGATCATGGTGAAGAATGAGTTCGACCGTGTCTACACCGCTGCCGGCGGCTCGCAGATGAACGCCTTCACTTCCACGGACATGACGGCTTACTTCATCACCGTGCCGGCCAACCGCCTGGAATTCTGGATGTGGATGGAGTCCGAGCGCCTCTTGCGCCCGGTCTTCCGCGAGTTCTATGCGGAACGCGATGTGGTGTTCGAAGAGCGCCGCATGCGGACCGAGTCCACACCCACCGGTCGGCTTGAAGAGATGTTCAACGCGATGTTCTGGGAATCGCATCCCTACTCCTGGCCCACGGTCGGCTGGCCATCGGATATCCCGGCCATCAGCAAGGTGCAGGCAGATGACTTCTACGGGCTGTATTACCAACCGCAGAACATCACGCTCATCCTCGTGGGTGATTTCGACACAACGGAATGCGCCAAGCTGTGCGAAAATTATTTCGGACGCATCCCAAAAGGCAAACAACCCGCTCCGGACATCGTGACGCTGGAGATGAAGCAGGCGGGCGAGAAACGCATGAACGGCGAGGCGGAAGCGAACCCGATGGTGGACATCCTCTACCACACGGTGCCGTTTGGGCATAAAGATTCCTACGCGCTGAAAGTCCTCGGGCAATTGCTCTCCACGCGCACCGGCCGACTCTACAAAGGCATGGTGCTGGGCAAGCAGGTGGCCAATGAGACATGGGCCCGGCAGGATTCACAGAAATGGGCGGGCTCATTCAACATCGGCGCCGAGTGCAAGGACGGTAAGTCTCCGGAAGAGGTGGAGGCCGCCATCTACGCGGAACTGGAGAAACTTCAGAAGGAAACGGTCTCCGTCGAGGAATTGCAAAAGGTGAAGAACAACTTTGCCGCAAGCGAATACCGCAAGCTGGCGAACAATCACGCCATCATGTTCCAGCTGATCTTCAACGAAGGCTTTGGTGATTGGCGAGAGATCAACGCCGCTGGCCCCAAAGTTCAAGCGGTAACCGTGGATGATGTGAAGCGCGTGGCCACGGAGTATTTTACCAAAGAAAACCGCGCGGTGGCCACCTACACGCGCAAGCCCGGCAAGGCTGCACCAGAGGGCGGCGATGACATCTTCGCCGGCTTGAGCGAGGAACAGAAGACGGTGATCCGCAAGATGCAAAGCTCCATCCAATCGGAGAGCAACGTGGAGAAATTGAAAGAAGCCCTGAAGCAGATCGAAGCGCGGATGGGAGGCGCGGATGCCAAGAGCAAGCCGTTCCTGCAGACTTATCAAAAACTGGTGACGGACCGCATCAACGCTTTGGAGAAAGGGACGAAATGAAGGGCACGATGATGAATCGCAGGACGTGGCTGACGCTGGCCTTGGCCGCCACCACGACGACGATGATGGCCGCTGGCATCCCGGACCGCCCGGAGAAACTTCCGGTGAAACCGCTCGTCTATGACGCACCGAACCCGGCGGATTACCGCACGGTGCTGAAGAGCGGTCCCGTGGCCTATGTGGTGCCAGATCGCGAACTGCCCCTGGTGAACATCAGCATCCTCGTCCGTACGGGAGATTATCTGGACCCGAAGGGCAAAGAGGGATTGGCCAGCCTGACCGGCTATCTCCTGAGCAAGGGCGGCATTGGCTCTAAGACGGCCGAGGAACTGGATGAGCGGCTGGCTTTTCTGGCAGCGCACTTGAATTCCGGTGTCAGTGATTCCCAAGGCACGGTGTCCTTGAACCTGCTCTCCAAGGATCTCGACGAAGGCTTGCAGATACTGCGCGAAGTTTTGACAGAACCAAAGTTTCAGGACGACAAGATCGCCCTGCGCAAGCAGCAACTGCTGCAAGGGATGAAGCAACGGAATGATGATTCTTCGGGGATCGAGTTCCGCGAACGACGGTTTCTGATCTATGGCGATGACTTCTACCTGAACCAACATCCAACGGCTGATTCGATCAATTCCATCACCCAAGCGGATCTGAAGGAGTTCCATCACAAGTGGTTTCATCCGGGCAATTTCATCGTGGCAGTAAACGGAGATTTCGACCGCGCCGAGATGACCGCCAAGCTGGAGAAGCTCTTTGGCGACTGGCCTTACAAGGGCGAGAAACCGGCCGCCGTGCCGAGCAACGTGACCTTCGCCAAACCCGGCATCTACTTGGTGGACAAAGATGTGAATCAAGGGCGAGTCTCGCTCCTGTTACCAGGCGTCTTCCGTGATGATCCGGACTACTTCGCCATCACCGTGATGAATGACATTCTTGGCGGTGGTGGCTTCACCTCGCGCATCGTGAATCGTGTGCGGTCGGATGAAGGGTTGGCGTATTCGGCCGGTTCCGGTTTTCCGGGTGGCGTCTACTATCGCGGGGCGTTTCTCGCGGTGTTCCAGTCCAAGTCCGGCACCGTTCCTTACGCGACCTCACTGGTGAAGGAGGAACTTGAGAAAATGGCGACCGCACCGGTGACGGAGGAGGAACTGAATACATCGAAGCGTTCCTACATCGATACGTTCCCGCAGAACTTCGCCACCGCGGCGCAAGTGGCCGGGACGTTCGCCAGCGATGAACTGACCGGTCGCTACGCCAAAGAGCCGACCTATTGGAAAACCTTTCGCGACAAGGTGAACGCCGTGACGGCTGAGGACGTGAAACGCGTGGCCAAGAAGTATCTCACCACGGACAAAGTGGCGATTCTGGTGGTCGGCAAAAAGGAGGACATCCTGAAAGGCCACCCAAACCACGCGGTGAAACTGACGGATCTTAGCAAGGGACCATTGATCGATGTGCCCTTGCGCGACCCGCTCACAATGAAGCCGATGACGAAGTAGTTTTTCAGCTTGGCGCAACCGATAAACACTTGCACCACAGATGCTTCTCGATTTTGCAAACGTTTTGCATCCGAGTGCAAATCAACTAGTTACGGAATAAAATCGAGTGGACAGCGCTCTAATCGGGTGTATAAGTCTACCTAGTCACCAAACGAAGTTCACCTGTGCCGGGTAAGCACAGATGTAATAACTCGCTAATGACTCGGGAAGATATCACCCGAAAAAAACACAAATAAAGGTTAACCGTATGAAGCTCATCAAAGTACTGGCCATCGTTGCCATGGCCGTTTCCCTCGCCACTGTGGCCCAAGCCGAAGACAAGAAGCCGAAAGGCAAAGCCGGCGGTTGCTGCGCTAAAGCCGAAAAGGCTGGCAAGAAGTGCGAACATCCTTGCTGCGTGGAAGCTGCCAAAGCAGGCAAGAACTGCGAGAAGTGCGGTGGTAAGAACGAATAATTTCTGCCTTACAACTCTCAAACAGGCCATCCGAAAGGGTGGCCTGTTTTTTTGTGTGGGTTGCACCCGCTGCCCAGCCAATTTTCAAGATGCCTACTTCCTATGGCTAAGCTATGACTGCGCCTCACTCTATCGAGGCAAAAAAAACCGGCGGACCTTGCGATCCGCCGGTTCTTGAATTCGCTTTTGATCAGCGTGCTTATTCGTCGTCGCGACGGGTCATTTCGTCAGCGGCATCGAACGCGTGCTGCAGCGCCACGAGATCTTCACCCGGCTTCAGCTGGTCGAGCAGCTTCTGCTCTTCCTTCAACTGCTCGGTCGAGTAGTTCGCGGCCTTGATGGACAGACCGATGCGGCGGTCCGCCTTGTCGATCTTGATCACGCGTGCGGTGACATCCTGGTCCACCTTCAACACGTTCTTGATCTTCTCCACGCGCTCTTCGCTCACCTGCGAGATGTGCACGAGACCGTCGATGTCATGGGCCAGGCCCACGAACGCACCGAAGCTCGCAAGTTTCGTGACCTTGCCGGTGACGAGGTCGCCGACCTTGTAGAACTTGTCGATGTTGCTCCACGGATCTTCGCCGAGCTGTTTCACGCCGAGCGAGATGCGCTGGTTGGCCTTGTCGAGTTCGAGCACCACGGCTTCGACCTCATCGCCCTTCTTCAGCACTTCGGAAGGATGATTGATCTTGCGGGTCCAGGAGATGTCGGAGACATGCACCATGCCGTCCAGGCCCTCTTCCAACTCGACGAAAGCGCCGTAGCTGGTGAGGTTGCGCACCTTGCCCTTGATCTTCGTGCCCACCGGGTACTTGGTGACCGCCTGGTCCCAAGGATTCGTCTCGAGCTGACGCACACCGAGGGAGATCTTCTGCTCCTCGCGGTTGATGCCGAGCACGACCGCCTCGATCTCCTGGTCCACTTTGAGGACGTCGGAAGGCTTGGCGATGCGCTTGGTCCAGGACAGTTCCGTGACGTGCACGAGACCTTCCACACCGGGCTCCAATTCCACAAACGCGCCGTAAGGAACCAGGTTGACCACCTTGCCCTTGACCTTGGTGCCGACCGGGAACTTGTTCTCGATCGCGTCCCAAGGATTCGCGCTTTTCTGCTTCAAGCCGAGGCTGACGCGTTCCTTCTCGCGGTTGATGTCCAGCACCACCACGTCGATCTCCTGACCCACGCGCACCATCTCGCTCGGGTGGCCGATGCGGCCCCAGGACATATCCGTGATATGCAGCAAACCGTCCAGGCCGTTGAGGTCGATGAACGCACCGAAGTCGGTGATGTTCTTGACCGTGCCCTTGCGGATGTCGCCCGGCACCATCTCGGCGAGCAAGCTCGCGCGGCGGCTGTTGCGCTCCGCTTCGATCAGCTCACGACGGGACAGAACGACGTTCTGGCGGTCCTGGTTGATCTTGACGATCTTAAATTCATAAGAGTTGCCCACGAAAACCGCGAGGTTCTTCGGCGGCACGATATCCACCTGCGAAGCCGGCAGAAACGCCTCCACACCGATGTTGACGAGCAAGCCACCCTTGACCACCGCTTTGACCTTGCCGGTGACCGTGATGCCTTCGTTCGCGGTGCTGACGATCTTCTCCCAGTTCTGTTTGAATTCGGCCTTCTCCTTGGACAGGACGACCATGCCGTCCTTGTCTTCGAGACGCTCGATCAATACATCGATGATATCCCCGAGCTTCACGACCTTGATGTCGTCGAACTCATTGGCGGGGATCACACCTTCACTCTTGTAACCGATGTCCACCATCACTTCTTTCGGGCGGACTTCAATAACGGTTCCTTTGACTATTTCCCCGGCAGCAAACTTCATCGAGTGCTGCTTCAGGGCTTCTTCCATCGTTAACATAATATAGCTAACTATCTAGGGACTGACAGGAAGGAGATTTGTTGAGACGACGAAGCGTCTCGCGAAGACTCCATTGCCTAACTGACCGAAC
>JAURFH010000078.1 GCA_030834415.1 Verrucomicrobiota bacterium
GTCCTTGTCCTTAGGCGCAGCTTTGATTTCCTCAATCTTGACCTCCATCAATATCTTGATGGTTTCCTTGTCCAGCTCGGCATACTCCTTGGGCGTCAGATCCAGCAACTTCTGCAATTCCGCCGGCTTCATCTTCTCCATCTGCTCGACCGACACCATCTCCTGCAGGGAAGAACTGTCCATCTTGCCCAAGAAGATCGGCAGCGCCTCGCGGACCACAAACAGGAAGATCAGGAACACGATAAGGATCGCCGATGATGCCACCAAGAAGATGAACTTCTCGGCCAACCACTCCAGCGGTCGCGCCTTGTGTCCGCGATGCAGCCCCATCCATCCATGTGACCGGGCGGCCTGTTTGTCTTGCTTCGGCATTGCTCTATTTAGATGGCGAGGGCGGAATCAGGCAGGTGCTGCACTGCACCCATATAGCCTGTTCCGCCCGTTTATTCGCCGGAGGAACCATTTTCCGTGCGTAAACTGTCAAAAACCTGGCTTATTCGCGCAGGTGCTTGGGCAGTGGGAAGTAACCCACGTCCTTAACGACCTTCTGACCTTCATCACTGCGAATCCAGTTGAGATAGGTAGCGATCTCGCCTTTGTCCAGCGCGGGATTCAAATAAATGTAGAGGTAGCGCCAGATCGGATACTTGCCACTGACCACATTTTCCTCCGTGGGGTCCACGGCTGGGGATCCGGCATCCTTCTTCACCTTCAAGTGTTTAGCCCCAGCTCCGTAACCAGCACCACCGTATCCGATGGCATTTTGCTCCTTGGCCACCGATTGCAGCACCGCTGCCGTTCCCGGCATGGTCTGGGCGCGGGCGGCGAAGTCTTTGCCCTTCAGCACGTGCTCTTTGAAGAACTCATAAGTGCCCGAGCTGTTCTCACGGCTGACCAGCACGATGGGAGCATCGTTGCCGCCCACTTCCTTCCAGTTTGCGATGCGACCGGTGAAGATGCCTTCCAACTGTTCCAAGTCCAATTCTTTGACCGGATTCTTTTCGTTAACGTAAACGGAGAGGCCGTCCACGCACACTTTGTATTCCGTAGGGCGCTTGCCGAACGCTTTCACGCAGGCAGCCACTTCCTTGGGTTTGATTTGCCGGGAGGCGTTGGCCAAGTCCGTTTGCTTGGTCTGCAGGGCGGCAAAGCCGGTGCCTGAACCACCACCAGTGACCTGGATTTTCACATCCGGGTTCTTGGCATTGTAAACTTCCGCCCACTTCTGGGCCAGAATCACCAAGGTATCAGAGCCTTTGGCAGTGATATTACCCGCCATCGTGCCCTGCACGGCCACAAGCATGGCCGCCATCGCCGCTATCATCGTCTTCGTTTTCATGATTTTCTTTATATAAGATTATTGATTCTTAGACTCACTTTTGCCGTTAGAACTTCACCACGGCATCCACTTGGATTCGGCCCACACTGCTGCCGGAGCCAGGGGTGTTCTCGCTGATCAGTTCCGTGAGGAAATACGCCACACTGAGAGTCACCGAGTCCGTCGGTGAATACCCCAGCTTGAACCAGTGACCGCGGATATTAGCTCCGTATTGGTAGCCAGCCGCACCACCGGCCGGAGCCGCTGCATAGACAGCACCGAAATCCGATTCCGGGAACTCTTCATACCACGCATCCGCTTGCAACTCGGTCCAGCGATAGTTGAAATCCCACAGACCTTTCTTACCCGATTTACCCAAGGTTAAACCGATGGAGTAGCCTTGGTTGTCCTGCTGGGCCCCCGGGTTATACATGTAGTCACCCGAGAGCGTGATCGGGAAAGCACCGGTGTAGAACGGGAAGCTTTCCTTTTTCCACGTGATGCCGGCGTCCGTATAGATGGGCTGGTAATTGTTCACCAGGCTGCCACCAGCCGTGCGCGTGTTACCCGCACCTTGGTTCGGCACCGCCGCCGTGGTCAAAGTCTGGGGGTTCAAGACATTGAGACTGGCCACTCCCAAAGTGGTGGTCAGGTTCTCTTTCCAAGCGGCATTCCAGCGGGCTTGCACACCCAGCATGTAAGCATCGCGGCTCGTGCCACCCGCTTCATCCAGCACAAAGCCAGCTCCCACGAACTTGAAGTTATGCTTCTCGTTCAGGTTGTAGCTCAGGTCGAAGGCCAAACCTTCGGGGGTGTAATCCTTGTCAAACACCATGGTGGATGGAAACTCGAACGGATTCTCCATCTTACCGAACGTGATGGTGCCGGTCGTGTCAGCCGTCTTGAGGCCGACCCACTTGGCGTAAACCATGTCCAGATACATGAACTTCTTGGAACCATTGTTCCCCAAGGTCGTATTGCCGGAGACCGGGTCACCGCCACCAGTGAAACCGATCGGACCACCTGCTGGCTCACCCGAGGCCACGCGGATACCCACTTCGATGTCTTCCAGCAGGTCAAACGTCAGACCAGCCCGGAGACGATAGCGAAAGCGGTTGCGATCCACGAAGGAAGGATCATTACGGAAAAAGCCCTCGTAACGGCCACGGAAGTCGCCGTTCAAGCGCCAGCCCTTGACCCAATCAGGCATACCAGTCTTCACCTGGAATGCCTGTTGGAAGCCTTTATCTGTCTCTTCGCGCAATGTGTTGGCTTCTTTGACCGTCAAGATTCCTTTCTCGACCAATTTGTCGATCAACGGATCAGACGCCTGGGAATAACCCGAAACTGTCAGGCTCATAAGCCCCACCAGTCCGGCCATCAATATTTTGTGACGAATGTGCATAGTCTTTGTTCAGGACGGCTGGACTACAAGGCCGCCGGGTTACAGGTCTGTGTCACAATTGTTACAATTGTGTTACGACAAGAACCCCTCAGTCGTCACAATTGCAGACCAAGAACGCAGACTTAAATACACATCTTTCTTGCCATCAGACACTTGCAACAAGTTTGGGCGGGGTGGCAGGCCCCGGGTTGCACACTCGTCCTGATTGTTTCCGGAACCTGCCTGTCCTCGCCCAACGAGGACATCGCCGACTCAAACAGGAGCCCACGATTTTAACCCAAACCATCGGAAATCGTCCGACAGCGGGCTGGACTATGCGGGGGGAAAATGTCGCGGAAATGGCGTAACGGTTACGATTACGCAACAGAAGCTGGGAAGAAAGCGGGTGAGCTTTAGTGAGCCGTGTGTCCTACGGCGCGGGCCAAGCCGTATTGGGCTTTGTTATATTCAGCCACTGCCTCGAGATAATCGGTGCGGACCCGGTTCAATTCCTGTTCCGCCTGGATGTTTTCCAAGACGATGCCTACTCCGAAATTTTTACGCTCACGGGTCAGTTGCACGGTCTTTTCCGCGAGCTGCAGTGCTTGCCCGGCCAGCTTGATTTGGTCCTCCAAGGAATTCACACGCGTATGCTGCTCCACCACTTGCCGCACGATCTCATCATGGGCTTTATCCGAAAGGATCTGCGCCTGTTGCAGTCGCGATTCACTGGCCCGCTGGCGGGCGCGATCAAACAGACCGCCCGGTCCTATCTTCCAGCCAAAAAGCACTTGGTAATCCTGAGTGTCCTTGAAGTTGCCCCAGCTGTCATTAACCCCACCGCCCAATCCCCCCAGATACATCTGCGCACCGACTGTAGGGATCAGTGGTCCATACTTCGTGCCTTGACGCTCATTCTTAGCCGCCGCCGTAAGGGATTCTTGCCGCTTCAATTCCGGTCGGTTGTTCATCGCCTGCGCCACCAACGAGCTAAGGGCACTATTCATGGGCAGCAAATTTAACGGTGCGAGATCATTGTCCGCTGCTGCCAGTTCAACTGCTGGGTCCAGATGCAACGTCTGTGCGAGACGTGCCGAAGCGATACGTCGACGTTCCTGCAATTGGCGGAAGTTCAGTTGATAACGCTCGGCCTGCACCTGCACACGCAGTTGATCGCCCTTGAACGCCAGCCCTGCCTTTACCGCCCCCTCAAGCTGTTTCGAATAATCATTGGCCACACGGATGGATTCTTGCGCCACCCCCATCTGGGCGCCCGCTTTCACGAGTTCAAAATAATCCTGCGCCGCCTGATAGATATTGGCTTGGGTAGCGACCGCGACCTGCTGATCCGCCGCATTTGCCCGTTGCTTCTCCGCCAGTTGAGCATAGATCGCATCACCCAATTCCCACTGGGCAGACACATTTGCACCCGCGTTGTAAGACTGCTTGCTGGCCGTGAACAGATTGCCGCTCACATCCTGTATCTGGCCGTCATGTCGGCGATAGGCGAGCCCTGGCATGATCCATGGAAAAAACCGCTGGCGGGCGCTTTCATGCTTCGCCTTGGCTTCGTTCAATTCCTCGCGCGCCAGTTGCACATCCAGATTCTGCGCCCCGGCCAGTTTCAATACCGTCGGCAGGTCGATCACCTTGGCATCACTGGCGGCGGGCTTGACTGGAGAAGTTTTTTGCTTGGGCGTGGTTTTGGCTTTTTTCTTTTTCTTGGCCTGGGCTAATAAAATTTCTTCCGAAGGCGCATCCTGAGCCGTCGCGACGCTGGCCTCACTGCAAATCAGGACCGCCATAAGCAGTGGCAGAATCCGCGCGGACCGTTTGAGAAAAGGTTGTTTCATTTGGCCTCCGTAGCGTTGACCTGCTGGCCATCCGTCGGCACGGACGAGCCGAACACCAGCACCTTTTCATCCCCCTTCAAACCACTCACAATTTCCACACTACTGCCATCATTGAACCCCGTCGTGACCGTAGTCTTTTTGGCTTTGCCATCTACCAGCAGAAACACTGAGGAAGTGACTTTCTCCACCAGCAAAGCTCCCGTCGGAACGAGCAAGACACCTGTATGTTTTTCCACGCCCACCTTGAGAGTGGCATACATGCCCGGGCGCAATTCCTTTTGCGCGTTAGGCAAATCCGCCTCCACTTCCAATGACCGGGTGGCTTCATCCAGCGCAAATGACTGACGGCTCACCGTGCCGGAAAACTCTTTGGCACCCATGCCAGCCACCGTCAACTTGACCGGCTGCCCCACCTGCACCAGAGACGCATCTTTCTCCGGCACACCCACAGTAGCCCGCACGGTATCAAAATCCATCAAGGTCACGATGGCTGCATTGCGCGCCGAAGAACCTGAAGTGGCTGAAGGGATGAAGGCCCCGGCATCCACGAAGCGTTCTGTGATCGTTCCGCTGAAAGGAGCCTGCACTTGAGCAAAGGCCAAGAGGGCCTCGATGCGCTTGATCTCCGCGCGAGTTTCACCCACCCGGGCTTTGGCTAATGCCTCACCCGCCTGCACTTCGGCCAACGATGCTTTGGCTGTCTGGTTACGGGCTCGTGCGTCGTCAAGCGCTTGGGGTGTGATCAGATCGGGCGATGTCTTACGCGCCTTGCTAGTCCGGTCGAAATCCAGCTGGCTCGCCTCCACTTCGACTTTGGCCTTCGTCACAATAGTCATCGCCTGCTGCAATTCGGCCTCAGAACGGGCAAGCGCGGCTTTCACGCGAACCATGTCCGCGCTCAATTCCGGCACCTCGATCACCGCGATGAGTTGGCCTGCTTTGACCGTGTCTCCGATGTCCACTTTGATGGACTTCAGGTAGCCCGGCACCTTGGCGTACAACGTGGCCTGCTGGTTCGCCTTGATCGAGCCTGGCAAGGTGACAAAGCGATGGATCTCACCCCGCAGTGGCGTCGTGATTTTCAAGCCGGGCGGATTGGCGGCCTGCAAGGTGGTGCCGAACAGCAACACGGCTGTCACCAGCCCGCTGAGCAGAGTATGATGGGTTCGTTGCATGGTCCTAAGGAGTTGGAGCATCAGAAATGGTTTGGCGGTCGGAGACGTAATGACTGCTGCGCGGATCATCCGGATCCAAGGAGCTGGAGCGCGTGCTGGATTGCTGACGGAACAACACGAAAACGGCGGGCAGCACAAACAAGGTCGCCACCGTTGCCATGGCGAGGCCACCGACAACAGCCCGACCAAGCGGTGCCGTCTGGTCACCGCCCTCACCCAAACCGAGAGCAAGTGGCAGCATACCGGCGATCATCGCACAACTGGTCATCAAAATCGGTCGCAAACGGCTGCGCGCCGCTTCACTGATGGCCTTCAAAGCATCACCACTTTCCATGCGGTTTCGCTCGGCGAAGGTGACCAACAAGATCGCATTGGCCACTGCCACCCCCACCGCCATGATTGCCCCCATCGCTGATTGGATGTTCAAAGTGGTGCCGGTCAACCAGAGCGCTAAAGCGACACCCACCAACACCGCCGGCAATGTCGATACCACGACACAGGCCAGACGGAAGGATTCGAAATTGGCCGCCAACATCAGGAAGATGACCACCACCGCGATGAGCAACCCGGTCCGGAAACCGGCCTGCAATTGTTCCATCGGCACCACTTGCCCGCGGACATCCACCTTGGTTTTGCCATCCGCTGGCGCGTTGATCTCCGCCAGCACTTTGCGTATTTCCCGGGTCGCCGTCCCCAGATCGGTGCCGTAGATATTGGCGGTGACACTCACGATGCGGGCCATGTTGTATCGCTCGTACGTGCCCACTGCTGTGCCCGGCTTGATATCCGCCAGATTGCGCAAGAGCACCGTGCCGCCGTTATCCGAAGAGATGGGCACGTTCTTCAAATCCTCGATACTCTGGGTGCGATCCTCGGGAATCTGCACCTGCAGGTTGTAGCTAACACCCGTCTTAGGATCGGCCCAGAAGTTCGCCACTGTGAAACGGCTGGAGGTTGTCGCTGCCACCAAGGAGCGGGCGACATCTTCAACTTTCACACCCAGCAGACCAGCCCGCTCGCGATCGATATTCACATCCACAGTCGGGAAATCGAGCGTCTGCGCCACTTGCACATCACGCAGGAAGGGCAGCTTGCCCAAGCGCTCCACCATCTGGTCTGCATACCCCTTGCCGATGGCCAGCGAGGGAGCGCTGACCGCGACCTCGATGGGTGTCGAAGAACCGAAGCTCATCACCCGCGTCACGATGTCTTGCGGCTCAAAAGAAAGCCGTACATCCGGCAGTTCTTTGGCGAAAACCCCGCGCAGGTGTTCTTTGAATTCCTCCACCTGTTTGCCCGCATCCTTCTTCAACTGGACCGCCAGCCAGCCTTCTTCCGGTCCGCCGTTCCAGAGATGGACGAGGTTCACCGGGAAGCTCGAGTTATGCACACCCACCATGCCGATGCTGATCTCCACCTTATCCTGCCCGCCTGCTTCCCGCGCGATGGTGGCGAGAATCTTTTGCGCGATCTGTTCCGTAATGGCGACCTGCGTGCCACTCGGCGCGCGGAAGCGCAATGCGAACTGGCCGGAATCCGTCCCGGGAAAAATCTCTGTCCCCAAGCGGCCCCCGACAAACCAGACCAACAAGGCCGCCACGACCAGATAAACCACCACCAAAGGCAACCTTAAAGACAACACACTGCGTAACAGCCCGGCATAGCCTTTCTGCCACTTCGCCACGAACGAGGCGTCATGCACTTCACCCGTATGGCCCTTCAATAACCAGACGCTCAAGATCGGCACCAGCGTGCTGGAAAGGATGAACGAGGCGACCATCGAAAAACCGACCGCCAGCGCCAACGGAACGAACAAGGCCTTGGCCGCTCCCACCATGAAGAATGCCGGGATGAATACGGCCAGGATACAAAGCATCGCCAGCAAGCGGGGCAAGGCCGTCTCCCGTGTCCCTTCATATGCCGCACGTGCCAACGGGCTGCTGCGGGCGATGTGGGCATGGATGTTCTCCACTGCCACCGTGGCTTCATCCACCAGAATACCGACGGCCAACGCCATACCACCCAGGGTCATGAGATGGATATTTTGCCCGGTCATCCAGAGAGCGAACGCCGCCGCCAGCAAGGAGACTGGAATGTTGATGACCACGATGAACGCACTCCGCCAATCCCGCAGAAAGAGCAACACCATGATGCCCGTGAGAATGGCACCCAAGCCGCCTTCCTTGAGCAAATCCTTGATGGACCTGTTCACCACAGGCGATTGGTCAAAAGCGTAACTTACCTTGATGCCGTCCGGCAGGAGCTTCTGAAATTCAGGGATGTTCTTCTTCACCAAGTTCACGACTTCCAATGTGGAAGCATCACCACGCTTGGTGACTGGCAGGTAAACCGAGCGCTTGCCATCGGCCAGCGCATAAGCCGTGGTGACATCGGCGGCATCCGTCACCGTCGCGACATCCCGCACAAAGACAGCACCGTTGGCCGTGCGCTTGAGCGGCACACCTTCCAGGTCTTTGATATTCGAGACGATGGCATTGACCGGCACGATGGGGTATTTCCCGTCGATATTGATATTTCCCGAGGGACTGATGGTGTTGCCCTTGGCCAGCGCCTGAACGACATCATCGGGCGAAAGCCCATAGGCGCGCATGCGATCCGGGTTCACATTCACCGTGATAGCGCGCGAACTGCCACCAAACGGCGGCGGAGCGGAGACACCCGGCAAGGTGGCAAAAGCGGGACGCACACGATTGAGCGCCTGATCCTGCATCTGATTTAAAGTGATGTTGGGATCATCTGTGGAGAACACCAGATAGCCGACCGCCACGCTGCCTGCATCGAAACGCATGATGAAGGGCGCGACTGTCCCCGGTGGCATGAAGGCGCGTGAACGGTTCACCTGGGCGACCGTCTCGGACATGGCCTGGCTCATGTCGGTACCCGGATGGAACTGGAGCTTCATGATGGAAGCCCCTTGGATGGATTTCGACTCCACGTGCTCGATTCCTGAGATGTAGAGGAAGTGATATTCGTAACGATAAGTGAGGTACCCCTCCATCTGGGCCGGGTCCATGCCGCCATAGGGCTGGGCCACATAAATGGTGGGGATGCCCAGCGGCGGGAAAATATCGCGCGTCATGCGCTGCAGGGAAATCCATGCGCCCAGACAAACGGCCACCACCAAAACGATCACTGCCAACGGCCGCTGCAACGCGAGTCTAAGTATGTTCATGCTTTACGGTTTCTTCCCGTGTGGACGCACCAGCATCCGCTATTTCAAAACCTCACCGCGCAACTCCTGCACTTGTTGCAGGACCAGTTTCAAGACTTTGCTTCCCTCTGACGTCAGGCGGTAGCTCCGCGGGGCCTTTGGCCCGGCTTTGGCGTCTGCCCGGCTGCGCAGCCACCCGTTACGCTCCATCCGCTTCAGCATCGGATACAAAGTACCCGGGCTCACTTCATAACCATGCTCTCGCAGTTCTTGCAGCATACATTGGCCGATCACAGGTCCTTCCGCCGCATGATGGAGGATATGGATCTTCCATAATGACAGCATTATCTCCCGGTTGATGAGCTTCTGGTTCAAAGCGTTCTTATATGGTCTTCGTAATCAGTGACCGTAATAGAATCAGGCACCCCAATCAGTGTCAAAGGGTGGAATCAGGGAAACAGACGCAACGGCTCTGGTGGTGGTTACAAAAAAGGCGTCCCGAAGGACGCCTAATAAACGACTATCACGCGGCAAAGGATTACCCTTGGCCACGCTTAATCTTCACAAAGAGGACGTTCTTCTCATCCAGGCGCTCGTAAAACATCTCGCTGCTCTGTTGGCGCACCAGATGGATGCCCAAACCGCCGATCGACCTTTCCGCGAGGGGCTTGGAAACATCTTGCGCCTGATACTTGGAGGGATCGAAAGGGATGCCATCGTCCTGAAACTCGAGCTTGATGATCGTATCATCGATGGTCAGACGGACATCGAAAGCACGCTCACCGCCGTTAGGCCAGGCGTAGTTGATGATATTGGTGCTCAACTCCTCCAAACACAGAAACACGGCATACTCCTCCTGCACACTGAAGCCGTTGTCCGCTCCGAATTGCGCGACCAGTTCATTCAGACGCTGGAGTTCGTCCGCATTGTTCTGCAAGGTGATTTGGACTGTCGCACTCATAATGGCCGTGATCTTCCTTGGTTCAGACACCCTTCAACATCTTCACTGCTTCCGCTTCGTCCGTGGCGATCTCTGCCACGGCGTCCAGGCCGGACAACCGGAGCACATCTTCCACGAGTTTTTGGGGGCGGCAGAACACCATCTTTGCCCCTGCCGGATTGAGCTGTTTGATATTGGCGAGGAGGAGACGGATGCCGATGGAGGCGATGAAGCTCACCCCCGCCATGTCCACCACCACGGATTGCTTGAGTGCGCCGGTTTCATCATTGAAACGGGACTCGATGGATTGCGTGCCTTTGAGGTCCATGCGCCCGGCGAGCCGGAGGCAGCGGATATCTCCCTCTAATGTTTCAACAGTCAGCTCCATAACAAACAGAACATTTCTTCCACCGTGGGACGCGGGCCTTGCTCTTTTCTATGATGCCAGCCTAGCCGTACTGGCGGCTGAATCAAGCTGCGATTCGCAGCGCCCGTTTAACCGTGATTTAAAGCACAATCCGCAACAACGAATAGTCATCCTCGAAACTGCCGGACCCGCGGAATTTTTTGGCGGCAGCCACGATATGGTCCAAACGCTTCTTACCCTCAGGCAGTTCGCAGGTGAGGGAGTTCAAGAATTCCTGATAGTCCCACATCCGGTCCTGCTGGTTGCTGATCTCGTAAACCCCGTCGCTGAACAGATAGATCTCGGCAAATTTACCGAGCGGCTGCCGTTTGCTGCGGTAGATCACACCCGACATGGTGCCCACCACCAGTCCTGGAGATTTGAGCTCGATCCGTTCTGAGGTCTCTTGAGTCTCACCGGTGACCAGCACTGCCGGCGGATGCCCGCCCCGCGCAAAAATGATATCCCGGTTCTTCTTGTTGAAGACCCCGTACCAGATGGTGAAATACATGTTATTCTGGCGGTCCATCTGAAAGGCCTCGTTCAGCCCCATCAGGACTTGGGCCGGGTCCTTGAAATCCGTGTTCGCCAGCGACTGCGCGCGCAGCACGTTCATCGCGGAGATGGAGAGCAATGCCGCCCCCACACCATGACCGCAGACATCCAGCAGGTAGATGGCCAGATTGTCTTCATCCAACCAGTGGTAACCGAATGAATCTCCCCCCAATTGTGTAGAAGGGATGAAACACCACTCCGTGGTCACCTCGCCAGTGATCGGTGGCGGCAACAAAGAAACGACGTACTCGGCCGCCTCGTTCAATTCCGCAGCCAGATGTTTCTGGCTCTCGACGAGCGCGCGATACATGGCCTGCTCTTGCTCACGTAACTGCTTCTTTTCCAAGCAAGCATTGATGCGGGCTTGGAGCAAAACGGGTTTGTAAGGCTTGGGCAGGTAATCATCCGCTCCAATCTCGATACAACGGGCTACGCTGTTCAAATCGTCCAGCCCGGAGATCATGATCACCGGGATGTCTTGCAACTTGGCGTCGGCCTTGATCTTTTTCAGAACATCGTAGCCGTCCATATCCGGCATCACGATATCCAGCAGCACCAACTCGATGCCTCCTTCGTGAAGTTTATCCAAGGCGGCCCGGCCGTCATTGACCACATCCACCACATAACCTTCGGCCTGCAAACGCTCGCTGAGGAGCGCGCTATTCATGCAGTCATCATCCACCACCAATAACCGCGCACCGGTCCCTGCCAGACGGTCCGGCGTGGAGCTGGCAGTTGACTTGCTAATGGTTGAAGTTGCGTCCGACATGCTTGGCTAAGGGCAATATGCTTGGTTTTCAAAAGCTTAACCAGCAAAAACCGGACCGGTCTCAGGTTTGGAAACCGATCCGGAAAACTGGCTCAACCGGCCAATTTCGCGGCATTGAGCACCCGCAGTTCCCGTTGGGGAAACGGGATGGAGACATTTGCCTGACGGAACTCCGCCACAATCGCCTTATACAGCTCCGCTCCGGCGGGCACATAATCCGGCACGGCCACCCAGGGTTTCACTGAGATATTGATGGAAGAATCGGCCAACTGGCTCACCCCCACGACCGCCTCAGGATCTTTCAAGACGCGGGCATTGGCAGCGAGGACTTTTTGGATCGAGGCCAGAGCGGCATCCAGATCAGTGGCATACGCCACGCCCACCGTGAGGTCCAACTGACGGATGGCTCCGTAGTTATGCATGATCTCCCCCACAATCTTGCGATTCGGGATGATGATGCGCGAGCGGTCCACGTGCATCAGAGTGGTGGCGAAGAGTTCGATGGAAATCACCTCACCATGCTCTCCCTGCAATTCCACCCATTCCCCCACCCGAAACGGCTTGGTGAAGATGATGGTCAAGCCAGCAACGACATTCCCCAGCACGCCTTGCATCGCCAAACCGACACCGACCCCGGCCACACCGATACCGGCAACCAAGGGCGCGATCTGCACCCCGAACTTGTCCAAAGCCAAAATGAATGTGAAACCGAACACCAGCACCTTGAGCGCTTTGATGATCAAGGACCGCAGCGGCGGCTCCATCCCTTTCTTGGTCAGGGCCTCATCCAGAATGCGGCCCAGATATTTGGCGAGAATCGCTCCCAGCCCCAAGATCAGCAGGGCGCCGATGATCTGAAAGCCGTAGGAGATGAAGAAATCGATGACGAGTTTTTTTGCGTCTTCCATATAGTCTGATAATGCACGGTTGCCTGCCTTGCCAACGGGTGTGATCCAGTCCGCTACAACGGACGAGGGCACTCGTTGAACGCCGGCTTATTTTTCCTGATAGAGATGGATGTCTCGCTGCGGGAAAGGAATGGAGATTCCCTCGGCATCAAAGGTGAGCTTCACTTTCTCCATGGTGTCAAAGAAGACATCCCAGTAATCCGCCTTCACCACCCAAACCCGCACCACAAAATTCACACTGCTGTCACCCAATTCACCCACAGCGACCATCGGGGCCGGATCTTTGAGCACTCGTTTATCTTCCGCCACAATGCGATTCAGCACTTCCTTCACTTTCTTGATGTCGTCGGCATAGCTGACGCCGAATTTGAAATCCACGCGCCGGGTGTCATTGGCGGAGAAGTTCGTGATGTTGTCTCCCATCAACTTGGAGTTGGGGATGATGATCAGTTTGTTGTCCGGTGTGGTCAGCCGGGTGGTGAAGATCTGGATCTCGTCCACAATCCCCATGGTTCCAGCGCCTTCAATAAAATCGCCTTTTTAAATGGCTGAAAAACAACCAGAAGGAAACCGGCCGCAAAGTTGGAAAGCGAGGACTGAAAGGCCAAGCCGATGGCCAGACCGGCAGCACCGATCACCGCTACAAAAGATGTCGTGGGAATGCCGAGCCGGGTGATGGAGGACAAGATGACGAACGTCATCATGGCCACATAGGAAAGGTTGCTGACAAAAGAGACGACAGTGCCTTCGATCTGGCGCTTGCTCATCACCTTGTGCACGAGCTTGCGCAAAACGTTGGCCAGCCATTTACCCAAGACCAGGATGACGATGGCACCGATCAGCTGCGGGGTGTAATCTCCGATCCATAAAACAATCTGGTCCTGTAACTCTTGCATTCTAGTATCCGGGTTGAGGTTTAAACCTGCGGGCGAAATGCCGACAACGCTCATTGGGTAGCCGCCCAGAGCGTCTCTGTCAAACCCGCGAGACCGCAGAAATTTGCCGTAAGGCCAATAAATCAGGTCCAAATGACACTGACCCTGACAGTTTGCCGTTGACTTCCGCCACCATCTGCGTGATTTGGCAGGTAAGACTTATGCGGACTCTAAACTTGCGCACGCTCACGCCACTGCTGCTCACCGCAATGCTCGTCATGGGAACCATGACCGGTTGCAAGACGGCCTACTATGCCACCATGGAAAAATTTGGCGTGGCCAAGCGTGACCTGCTCAAGAAACGCGTCACTGCCGCCCGCGACGAACAGAAGGAGGCCGGCGAGCAGTTCAAGGACGCCCTCACCAAGCTGCAGGCGATCTACAAATTCGATGGCGGCCAGCTCGAAGCCGCTTATCGGGAACTTGAGGGGGAGTATGAAAATTCCGCCTCGTTGGCAGACTCAGTCCGCAAACGCATCAAGGATGTGGAGTCCGTCGCCAATGATCTCTTCATCGAATGGGAAGGTGAGATTGCCGAGATCACCACGCCCACTATGCAAGCAGCCAGCCGTCGGCAATTGCTGGAGACCCGGTCGCGCTACAACGGCATGGTGGTCGCCTTGAAAAAAGCCGAGCAATCCATGGACCCGGTGCTCGCGCAGTTGAAGGACCATGTGCTCTTCCTGAAACATAATCTGAACGCCCAAGCCATCGCCTCGCTCAAAGGTGAAGCCGCCAGTATCCAGACGGAGATCAGCCGGCTGCTGAAAGATATGAACGCCTCCATCGCCAAGGCGGATGAATTCATCAAAACCCTCGACCAACCTTGATCGATATGTTGTCTCCCCTGCTCCGCCTGTGCACCTTGGTCACCCTTGCCTCGGGATTGCTTCTCTCCGGCTGTGCCACGGTGCCTGAACAAGAGTTGTTGGATGTGAAGCTGGTGAACCTGCGTTTCAAGGAATCGCGCGTGCTGGAAACCGATGCGGTATTCACCATCCGTATCGAAAATGAAAGCCCGGAGGCACTGCGTATCACGGGTGGGGTGCATAAGTTTTACATCGAGGGCACGCTCATCGGCAAAGGCATGAGCAACGAGACACTCGAAGTGCCACGCCTGAGTTCCGTGACCCAGGAGATCACGGTGCACCTGAGCAATGTGAACATGGCGCGCAAGATCAAGCCCATCATCGAAAGCCAGAAGGTCGACAGCAAGGCCGACAGCCTCCTCTATTGCGAAGCCGGTGGGCGCGTGCAACGTATCCGCGTAGTGCACGAAGGCACCTTGGATGTGCGGGAATTCATGCCAGAAAAGCAGCCTCCTTCCATCCGCCAGCCTTGAGCGAGAGCTGACCGTAAATGACCGCGTAAAGCTTTGGCAATGACGCTTGCCTGAGTCACGAGAACGGATTAAATCCTTGGCCGGTATAGCGTATGGGGTATCTCCGTTATCACTGGTTTGATCTGGTCACGTTAGTGATCGTCGTCGCCGGCCTGCTCTATGGACGCAAGCGCGGTCTTTCGGTCGAGCTCGTCCCCCTCATCCACTGGTTTACTCTTATCGTGATTTGCGGGACTTTCTGCGAGTCTCTAGGCGCTCCGATCGCGAAACTCATTAAGATCCAGCCCAATGCAGCATTTGTCTTCGTTTACCTGCTGCTGGCCGTAGGGGTCTCCTATGTTTTCTGGACCATCCGCAAAACCCTGGCCCGTGGCTTGCCCGGCGCCGATCACTTTGGAGCAGCAGAGTTTCCCCTGGGAGCCGCTGCAGCTGCGTTACGTTTCGTGTGCATCCTCTTCGCCGGGCTATCCCTCATGAACGCCAGCTATATCCCCGAGGAAGAACTGGCCGAACCGATCTACTCTTATATGCGCGACGAAAGCGAGGGATTGCAACCCGTGGACCTGCACCGCAGTGTCTTTGTCCGGTCCTGGTCCGGACGCTGGCTAAAATACTCTTTCGGTCCCTGGATTATCAATTCCCAGCCTCCGGTAGAGTATGATTCAGTGATCTTGGACGGGTATCACAAGGGTATGCAGCGGGCCGTGGAAGGTGACCCACTGCATTGAGCAAGACTGCCCCCTTCAGTTTCCTTCATTTTTCTGACCTTTCCCCTTGCCCTGACCGCCTCGGCTCAGCAGCATCCTCGGCTTTGTGTCATGCTGACGATTTCTGGTGTAGCAAAGAGTTTTGGCGGGCGGACGTTGTTTCAAGACGTAACGTTGCAGATCAACCGTGACAACCGCATCGGCCTGGTGGGGCCCAACGGTGCGGGGAAGTCCACGTTCTTGAAACTGATTCTTGGCGAGGAAACCCCGGATGAAGGCACCATCGAATTCCAGCGCAACACCAAGACCGGTTACCTGCCCCAAGAGAGCGCGCCAGTCGGTGATGAAACTGTGCTGGAGATCGCTACGGCCATCACCCCGGAAATCGTCCGGCTCCAGAAGGCGCTCAAGGCTTGGGAAGCAGACCACCTGGGCGAACTGGAGCATGATGACGATCTGCATGCCAAGTATGACGAGCTGGGCGGCTATCAACTGGAGCCCAAGGCAAAGAAGATTCTCGCCGGTCTCAGCTTCCGCGAAAAAGATTTCGACCGGCCCGCCAAGGAATTGAGCGGTGGTTGGGTGATGCGTGCCCATCTGGCCCGACTCTTGGTACAACAGCCCGACCTACTGATTCTGGACGAGCCCACGAACCACCTCGACCTTGAATCCCTCATCTGGTTCCAAGATTACCTGAAGGGCTATGATGGCGCGATTTTGATGATCTCCCATGATCGCGAGTTCCTGAACCAGCTTGTAGGCCACATCATCGAGCTACGCGGCGGCAAGGCCTATCGTTACACGGGTAATTACGAGAAGTTTCTGGTCCAGCGTGAGGCGAATGAGGCACAGCTCATCGCCGCGTACAAGAACCAGCAGAAAGAGATCGAGCGGCTGCAGACCTTCGCCGACCGTTTCCGCGCCAAGGCGAGCAAGGCTTCCCAGGCGCAATCAAAGCTCAAGCAGATTGATCGCATGGAGAAAATCGAACTGCCAGATGATCCCACAGCGCAGATCGGCTTTTCCTTTCCGCAACCGCAACGGAGCGGTCACCGCGTGATCACCTTGAAGGAGATGCACCATGCCTACGGGCAGAACGTCATCTATCAGGGCGTGGATTTCGAAGCGACACGCGGCCAGCGAGTCGTGTTGGTAGGCCCGAACGGTGCGGGCAAATCGACGTTGTTGAAGATTCTTGGTGCCGCCATGCCGATCCAGCAAGGCGAACGCGAGCTGGGGCATAATGTGAAGTCCGGTTACTACTCCCAGTACCGCATCGAGATGCTGCAACCGGACCGGACCGTGCTGGAGGAGGCGTTGGATACCCCACAAAAAGTGACGGAGCAGTTCATCCGCACGCTGCTGGGCAGCTTCCTCTTCCGCGGCGATGACGTGTTCAAGCCAGTAAAGGTGCTGAGTGGCGGAGAGAAGAGCCGGTTGGCGCTGGTGAAGCTGTTGCTTGATCCACCGAACCTGCTGTTGATGGATGAGCCGACGACGCACTTGGACATGCCGAGTATCGATGCGCTCATCTACGCCCTGCAGCAGTTCGAGGGCACGCTCATCTTCATCAGCCACGATGTCTATTTCATCAAGGCCCTCTCCAATCACGTGGTTCATGTGAACGCAGGCGTGCTGACCCATTACTCGGGCAACTACGATTACTACCTGGAGAAATCCAAGGCTGACTCCGCCCGTTCCGGCCTGACCGCCGGTGGGGCCAGTGGCGCGGCGGCAAAAGCGGCGAAAGTGAAAGCCGATCAGGATGACAGCAACTACCGCAAGGAGCAGAAACGACAGGAGGCAGCCACCCGTCAGGCTCAAGCAGATACCCGCAAGCAGCTTCAAAAGCAGGTGACCGCACTGGAGCAAACCATCGCCCGCCTCGAAACCCGGCAGAAGGAACTGGCGGCCGAGCTTGAAAAACCCGAGACCTACGAGAAAGCCGGGAGCGCCATGGCCATCAACCGTGAACTCTCGGATGTGACGGCCGAAATCGAGCAGGCCCACAAGGATTGGGAAGCAGCGGCTCTCAAGCTGGAGCAGCTCGCCACCTAGAGTATCACCTCCTCCCCAGTATAGTAAGCCGAGGGCTAATCCCAGCCTTGCCCCGAGGAAAAAGCCTCTCTAACGGCCGCAAGAGACTAGTATTCAATTACTTAAGAAACAATTAAGTGATTTTTTCGAATTTCTTACTAATCGAATATTTAAATCTATATTAATAATTTATTCTCATTTGATGAATTTTAAATAGTCATAAATGCCTATTACTTATTTTGAGTTCATTTGCTAATTTCTTGTTAGCAAATAAAATGAATACTCAGAATACAGGAATGAACTTATCGGTTTTGGCCCTTTCAGCCGTGCTGTTCGCGGGCTGTGGATCAAAAGAAACGTCCGTAGAAAATATCCCGTCGCCCGCAGCCCCCGAGAACATCACTGAGGCGGTATCCATCGGGGATACCGCTCCACCGGTAGCTCCCCCGCCTTCGGCTGCGGGTGCCACAGTAGCCCCCTCGGCTACGGCCGCCATCGCCACCCTCCCAGAAGAACGCCCGGTCAATGACCAAGGGCAGGTCATGTCGGATCTCGAGTATCTCAACTACCTGGTCAACGAGGTGAATGAAGCCCGCATCACCG
>JAURFH010000079.1 GCA_030834415.1 Verrucomicrobiota bacterium
AGAAACGTCGGATGAGCCAGCGTGCTCATGAGGTCATCCCAGGCGAAAACAAATCCGATGAACCCGTCGAACGCGGCATCCCGATACACCGGCTCATAGACCAGGAAACCCTTACCACCCTGCACCAGATCGATGACATCAGAGACCGTGGTCTCGTGCCGTTGCTGGGTCTCTTGGGAGACGTTGCGCCGCTTCTCCTCGGACAGCAGATTGAGGCCTTGGACCTTCTCATTACCCGTAAGCGGTTCCACCCATTGCACGATGCTGTTGGCATCCACCCATTCGATGACCTTCACATATTCCATGTCGCGGTGATGGTTTAAGGCATCCAGGCGCCAGTAAACTTCCGGCGTGCCTTTCATCGCATTCCAACGGGCGGCCATACGGCGGTGGGCGGCATGGGCTTCCGAGAGGGAAAACTCCAGCCGATCCCGGAAACGCTCGGTCTGTTGCAAGAGACTTCGTCGGGCTTCGGCCTTTTCCCCGGCCGTCAGATAGATGGACAGGCCGATGACCAGCACCAGGCCGATGGCGGTTACGCGGAGCGCCATGCCGAAGGGTTGGCGCGCGGGCTGCCATAATCCCACTTCATCATCTTCCGCCACACCCTTCACACGACGGAGAAAGGTGTAGGCGGCCAAACAGCAAACACTTGCTCCGATGGTGAAGACCTGCACATCCAGGATGGTCTGCGTGAGGTGTTTGCCGACGATGGCCAAAGGGGCATCCACCACCCCAAGAATGAGCCAGACGGAGATCACCGCCACGTGAGAGGTGCACCAGCGGATATCCATCCATGAAGGGCCGGCCACAAGCAGGATGAACATGATGACCGCTGCCAGCATGGATACCGGGGTCATCTCATAAGCATAAAATGCCGAGAGCGCGGAGAGGATGGCTACCTGACTGGCAAAGACGCGCAGGTTATAGGTGTCCAAGAGCGGACGTGAATTGGCCAGCGCGGCCATGAGCGGAAGGACGATCAAGACGCCCCAAAAATCGCCACCCCACCAGATGGTGGCAAACTCCAGCCACGGAAATTCCCCGCCCCATACGACTTTGGTGGAGATGGTGCCCACCAAGGCACTCAGGCAGCACGCAAAAGCGGCCGCCCCCAGAAAGCCGGCCAGTTGCCGGGGAGTTTGTGGCAGGAAATGATTCTTGCAGATGCGCCGGATGAGGATCACGCCGACCACGGCCTCCAGACTGCTGCCCAAGCCATTGACGGCTGAGGCCACCGCGTTCATGAGCAGGCTGCCGGTGCCGCTCTCCACAAAGGCCGCGAGGTTGGACCCCATCGCGCCCAAGAACACGCCGGGCCACAAACGTTTGCCGAAAAGCAGGAGACAACTGAAGGCGATGCCGGCCGGAAGATAGATAGGGCTGGCGTGGGTCTCCGGGGCGGTGAGCAGCAACGTAAGCCGCGCGACAGAAAAATAGATCAGGGAAAAGGCGAATATCTTGAGAACATCATCCCAACGACTTGATGGCGCTCCATTCTGCTTCACGAGTGCGAACAGAGTAGCCGCTAGCGTCAAAGGACGCAAACAGCATCCACCGGGATAAGCAGCCTTTTTTGCCCTTAGACGGAGGGTCTGACTTAGGCGGCCGGTGGCTCGGCTTCCACCATCACGACGGAGTTTTCGGTGCCGTAGGGATTGGCATGATGGACGGTGGCCTTGGGATCGGTCACCCATTGGCCATCCACGATGAAGCGGTATTCATACATGCCGCAAGGAAGGGATAGCTGTTTGAGCCAGGTGCCGTCTTTGCGCTTCTTCAGAGCGAGGGGTTCTTTGTCCCAATCGGTGAAATCACCGGCCAAAAGCACCGCTTTGGCCGTGGGCGATTGCAACTCAAAGGTGACTTTCTTTTTCACGATTTTAGCTTTGGCCATATAGTAATCCTTCCGCTTGAATGACGGTTACCGCTTCCCCTTATTTGCCCGGTAATGAACGTAACTTGGTGGGACCGGGAAACCAAGCGGATTCAGCTTTTAAGGCCGCAAGGCACTAAAAAACGTCTATCTGCCAGTACGCCAATTTGTTAGCCGCCATGGTTTCGGGATTTCCTTTGGGACGGGAGGTGGGTTAGGGTTCAGGGAGATGGCTAAAAAGCTGGCAGAGAATTTCAAACAGTTGCGGAAAGAGGTGGAGGCGCTCTTTGATGAGCGTCGGCTCTTCGGCAAGGGCGAACGGGAGGTGACGCCGTTCCAGCAGTTCCTGCATTTCTGGCTGATGGTGGGGCGGAGTTTCGTGACCAACCGTTGTCCGGTGCGGGCCTCAGCGCTGGCTTATGCCACCTTGCTGGCTCTGATTCCCCTGCTGGCCGTCGGCATCGGCGTGTCCACGACGTTCCTGAAGAACGCCAAGTTTGAGAACAAACCGGCGGTGACCACAGACATGGCGGTTTCGGCGAATGGCACAAATGACCTGGCTGAAGCAGAGATACCGATGGAGGATCCGGTCCAGAAGATGGTGAACACGCTGGTGGATGAATTGGCACCTCAATTGGGATTGATGGGGAAATCCACGGACGAAGAAGCAGCGATCTCACGGGCGGAGGTGGTCAAGAAAATCAATGAGTTCATCGCGAATATCCACAGCGGCACCCTGGGGGTGACGGGCACGATCGCTTTGATCGCGGTGGCCATCCTGCTGTTGAGCAATATCGAGACAACCTTCAATGACATCTGGGGTGTCGCCCGCGGGCGGAACTGGGTGGCAAGAGCGGTACAGTATTGGGCGGTGATCACGCTGGGGCCGCTGTTCATGGTACTGGCCCTCGGCGTGACGGTGTCCTCACGCTTCGATTATATCCGGAACAAGATGCAGGCGTGGCCGATCATGGCGGAGATGTTCTTTACGCTGGTACCGTTAATCGTATTGATCGTTATTTTCACGGGGTTTTATCTGCTGATCCCGAACACAAAAGTACGTTGGAGTGCAGCTTTCATCGGCGGACTGGTAGGTGGCGGTTTGTGGACGGCGAACAGCACGTTCAACGTTTTGTTCGCGAGCAAGGTCATCACGGCGAGCAAGGTGTATGGTTCCTTGGGAGCGATTCCGGTGTTCCTGAGCGGCATGTATTTTTCATGGCTCATCCTGCTCTTCGGCGCGCAGGTGGCCTATGCCTTCCAGAACCGGCAGACCTATATGCAGGAGCGGCAGACAGAAAGCATCCATCAGCGAGGCCGGGAGTTTGTGGCGTTCCGCATGATGGAGGTGATCGGGCAAAAGTTCGCCGCCGGTGAAAAGCCGCCCTCGGCCAATGCGATGGCGCAAGCGATCGAAGTGCCGAGCCGGTTGATCAGCCAGATCTTACAACCGCTCATCGCGGCGAAGCTGGTGAACGAGGTGACAGATGGTGAGACATGTTACTCGCCCGCCCGGCCAATCGACAAGATCACCTGCGCAGACATCTTGGAGGCATTGCGCTGCGGCAACGGTCACGGCATCGACACCAAGGAAGATGCGACCCGGGCCCTAGTGATGGCCGACTTTGAAGCGATCCTTAAGGCGGAGTTGACGCGTGCCGGCAGCATCACGATGGCCGACCTGGTGAAACACGCCGAGTCCCAGCCAGTAAAGAGAGCCGTGGAGGAAGAGCAGGCCTAATTGGGATCTATTGCAGCCGTTGAACCGCAGGAGGCATGTCATTTGTTGAATTTGCGGATTGGCAGCCCTCCGGATTTTTCCTAATCATTTGCCAGTGATTGCCTTCCTTAGATTCATCGGCTTGATGAATGCCGCGGTGTGGCTTGGGGCAGTCGTGGTTTATGCGGCCCTGATTTTCCCAGCGATGCTCTCCCCGGAGATGCTGGATGTCTTCGGTGGCGCACGCAATCCCATGGCTCCGGCCTACCGTGGGCTGGCTTTGGAGATAGTGGCGGGGAAATTCTACTGGGTGCATTTCATCTGCAGCGGCGTGATGGCATTCCATCTCCTGATGGAATGGCTATTCACCGGCAAAGCCATCCGCACCATGATGCTCTATCTGGCGGCGGCAACAATCGTGTTCGGCTTGGCCAACGGCCTGCTTCTCCATCTCAAGATGAAGGAGTTGCATCGCATCCACTACAAATACATCCCGCCCCCGGTCACCAAAGAACATGTGGAGACCAAGGCCAAGGCGGCCACAATGCATGACACTCTCCAAACAGCCACTGAGGTGATGCATTGGCTGATGGTGGCGGGTTTGTTGGTGTACACTTGGAAGACGGCATCCCCCGGTGAACAACCGCGCTTCAGCAGCACGCGGAAATTCAAGAGTTGACAAAGGGGCAAACCGGGCGGAGAAGTTATATTAAGTGTATAGCTGTCTGGGTAGACTTAGGGTATTCAGGCGGTCCATAGGAAAATAAGGTTATGATCTCAAACGAACGCCCATCACCTTACGGTCACCGGCCGTCCAACCAACGCTCGCACCATCACCATCCCTACTCGGGACCAAAGCCGGCGTCCAACGAGGACACTCTTCGCACGGAAAAGATCCAGATCGAGCGCAAGACGTTCATCATGACGCTCAAGGAGAATCCGCGCGGGCGCTTCCTCCGTATCACGGAAGACGTCGGTGGTCGGCGCGACACCATCATCATCCCGGCTACCGGCTTGGAAGACTTCAAGAAGGTCTTGGAAGAAATGGTGATCACCTCCGCCGAGACTCCGCTCAAGGTGGATGGCGCCGAAGAAGGCGAATAAGCTGGTGGCAGTAAAGATTACGGGATTGGGTGTGAGGGGTTTAAAGCACACCAGCCGGAGGAGTTTCTTCAGATCAAGTCCACGGGATCGATATCCGTCGCCACAGTCACATCATCTGGCCATTCTTGGGCCATCAACATCTCCGCCAGTATCTTGCTCAATTTGCTCATCGCCCGGGTCCGCAACATGATCTGGTAACGATAAAAAGTTTCCGCCCGGGCCAATGGTGCAGCCGCCGGTCCGGCGATGACCAGATCCGGCCAGCCCTTCAACCGCTTCTCCAATTCATTACGCAAGTGATCGGCAGAGAACTTCACTTTATCCTCGTTCCGCCCCTTCATCGTAAGCAAGGCCACCCGCGTCAACGGCGGATACTTCAACTGTTCACGGAACTCGATCTCCTGCTCGTAAAAGCCCACGTAGTCATGTCGCCGCGCGTATTGGATGGCCGGATGAAACGGTGTGAATGCCTGCACCACCACCTCCCCTTCCACATCGCCGCGGCCTGCCCGCCCGGATACTTGAGTGAGTAACTGGAACGTCCGCTCACCTGCCCGGAAATCCGGCATGTGCAAGCCCAAGTCCGCATGGATGATCCCTACCAAAGTGACGTTTGGGAAATGCAGCCCCTTGGCAATCATCTGTGTCCCCACGAGGATATCGATCTTCCCGCGACGGAACTCGCCCAAGATGGTGCGGTAATCTTCCTTCCGCTTCAGCGTATCGGAATCCATGCGACGGATGACCGCTTTCGGGAACAGCTTCACGAGCGTCTCCTCCACTCGCTCCGTGCCCAAGCCGGCATAACGGATGGCCGGATCACGACATTCGTTGTTCGGACACCGCACTGGTGCGGGCGCGAAGTGTCCGCACGTATGACAGCGCAATTCTTGCGCCCGGCGATGATACGTCAGGGACACGCTGCAATTCGGGCACTCAGCCACGTAGCCGCACTTCGGACATTGCAAAGAAGATGAATAGCCACGCCGGTTGAGGAACAGGATGGTCTGCTCCTTCTTTTCCAGCCGTTGATGCATCGCCTCTTTCAAGCGATTGGAAAACACCGGGATGCCTTTTTCCTTTTTCGCTTCGGAACGCATGTCGATGACGCGCACCACAGGCATCTGCTTGTCATCCGCGCGCGTGGGCATCTCCAGCAGCTGATACTTGCCGCGCTTCACATTGTAGTAGCTCTCCATGGAAGGCGTGGCCGAGCCCAACACCACGACCGCCCCTTCCTTTTGTCCGCGATACACTGCGACATCCCGTGCATGATAACGGGGTGACTCCTCCTGCTTGTAAGAATACTCGTGTTCCTCATCCACGATGATCAAGCCCAACGGTTCCACGGGAGCAAAGATCGCCGACCGTGCGCCGATGACGATGCGGGCGCGCCCTTGGCGGATCTTGTGCCATTCATCATGTCGCTCGCCGGAAGAGAGATGGCTGTGAAGCACTGCCACCAAGGTCTGGCATTTGCCGGAACTGAATCGTGCTTTGAACCGCTCCACCGTCTGCGGCGTCAGTGATATTTCCGGCACCAATACGATGGCCCCCTTCCCCTGCTCCAAAGTATGCGCCAGCGCCTGGAGATAAACCTCGGTCTTGCCACTGCCCGTCACCCCATGCAGGAGAAAGGTGTCAGCCTTTCCTTCTGCATTCTTAGTTCTTCCTTCTTCATTTAACTTATCCAGCGCCCCATTGATCGCAGCCAGTGCCGTAGTCTGCTCAACATTCAGGACCAGTTTCTCAGTGGGCAGGATGTTTTCGTGCTCATACGGATCACGCTCAGAGATCTGGTTCTCGATGACGATCAGCCCCTTGTCTTCCAAACGTCGGACCGTATCCCCCGTCGTCCCGGCCAGTTCGATGAGCTTTTGCAGCGGTATCTCGCGCCATTCCTCGATGATGTTCCAAAGATCCTGCTGGCGTTTGGTCAGCTTGGGCATCTCGCCATGGATTTGAAGCAACCGCACTACCAAACGTTCGCGCCAACCCTCCTGTTCCTTGCGCACGGCTTCAGGCAAGACACTCTTGAGGGCAGTTTCCGGTGCGCAGCAGTAGTATTCGCCGATCCAACGGGCCAGTTGCAGCACCTTGGGCGTCACGAGGGATTGCCGACCGATGACCTTGGCGATGGCACGCAGGTTCGTATGGGGTGATTCATCCACCACGGCGGTCACTACCCCCATCACCTGCCGAGGGCCAAAAGGAACCTTCACACGCGTACCCACTTCCACCTGCCCCTCCAGTTCAGAAGGGACCAGATAGTCAAACTCGCGCCGCAAGGCGATTTCCAAGGTGACCCGTGCAATCATGAACGACCAGAGAACTGTCTTCGGCTATCCGCCTGAGTCCAGCGGAAAATCCCCCTTTTTCTTCCTGCTTTGCATTCTCGCAAATTCTGCATAACTTTCTGGCGTTCCCGGTGTTGTAGGAAGCAAGTCGTTCCAATTTATCGACATAGACCTATGGCGCGAAAACGCAAATTCGGCTGGATCATCTGGTTGGTTGTCCTCGGCGCAATCGGCGGCGGCGGATATTACGGCTGGCAACAGATGCAGAAAAAGAACGAGGCCAAGGCCAAACCGGTCTTCAATCTCGCCAAAATCGAGAAAGGGGACGTCGTCCAGCAGGTAACCGCCTCTGGCAGCCTGAATCCCGTCATAAACGTCCAGGTCGGCAGCCAGATCTCCGGCCAGATCAAGAAACTTTACGTCGATTTCAACTCCAAGGTGAAAGCGGGCGAAGTGGTGGCCGAGATCGACCCCGCCACCTACCAGACCCGTCTCTTGCAAAACGACGCCGACCTCGCCAGTTCCAAAGCCAGCCTGCAACTGGCCGAAGTGAACGCCAAGCGGGCCCGGGAACTCTTCAAGGAGAAGCTCATCTCTGAGGCTGAATATGATACGGCCATGGTGAACCTCACCCAGGCCAAGGCCCAGGTGCAGACCCGTGAGGCCCAGGCGAACAGCACCAAGGTGGACTTGGAACGCTGCACCATCGTCGCTCCCATCGATGGCATCGTCATCGACCGCAAAGTGGATGTCGGTCAGACCGTGGCCGCCAGCATGAACGCTCCGGTGCTATTCATGATCGCCAATGACCTGGCCAAGATGCAGATCAACGCCAGCGTGGCCGAGGCGGACATCGGCGGTGTCGCCGAGGGCCAGGAAGTGAAGTTCAATGTGGATGCCTTCCCCGGTCGTGATTTCATCGGCAAGGTCATCCAAGTGCGCAACTCACCCATCAGCGTCCAAAACGTGGTGACCTATGACACCATCATTGAGGTGGATAACAGCGATGAGAAACTGAAGCCGGGCATGACAGCCAACGTGCAGATCATCACCGCCAAACGCACCGGGACCGTCCGTATCCCGAATTCAGCCCTACGTTTCAAACCACCGACTCTCCCTGCAGCGGCCAAGTCCAGCGGCACTAACTCCACCAATGATGCAACCAAGGCCGAAGACATTCCCCAGACACCCGAAGCGATGATCGCCAAGGTCAAAGAGCTCCGGGACAAAGGCGAATCGATGAGCGAGGAGATGCGTACCAAGATGCGCGAGATGATGACCGCTGGCAAAATCACCCCGCAACAGCTCGGCTTCGGCGGTGGAGGTTCAGGTAGTGGCGGCAAGAGCGGCGGCTTCGGCGGACGTAGCGGTGGCAAGAGTGGTGGCAAAGGCCGCCCAGCGAGTGACAAGCCAGCCATCCGTACTATCTATGTAGTGGATAGCTCGCTGAACGCCACCAACATCACTGTGGCCGATATCAAGCCGGTGACGGTCAAGACCGGCATCACCGATGGCATCTACACGGAGGTCACTGAGGGCCTGAAGGAAGGCGATGTCATCGTGACCGGCCAATTGCTCAGCACCACCAGCAGTGCCGACCGGCCGACGAACCCGTTCGGCAGCTCTTTTGGACGCCGTTAATCCCAACCATTTCGTGAGCCAAAGCACCAACAGCACTGCCGGCGAACCGGTGATCCGTTTGAAGGATGTCCACAAGACCTACTTCACCGGTGAATTGGACGTGAAAGCCGTCCAAGGTGTCACCATCGACATCCATAAAGGTGAGTTCGTGGCCCTGATGGGGGCTTCAGGTTCCGGCAAATCCACGATGATGAACATTCTCGGTTGCCTGGACCGTGTGACCAAGGGGGATTACCTGCTGGATGGCATCGATGTTTCGGAACTGGACCGCGATGAACTGGCGGATATCCGCAACGAAAAGATCGGCTTCGTTTTCCAAGGGTTCAACCTGCTCGCGCGCACATCGGCACTCGAGAATGTGGAACTGCCCATGCTTTATTCGCGGCACAAGACGTATGATGACCGGGAGGAGAAAGCGACCAAGGCACTCGAACTCGTCGGCCTGGGCAACCGCCTAGACCACACGCCTAACCGGCTCTCTGGCGGTCAGCAGCAACGTGTCGCCATCGCCCGTGCCTTGGTGAATGACCCGGCACTCATCCTCGCTGACGAACCCACCGGCAACCTCGACAGCAAAACCAGCATCGAGATCATGGGCGTGTTCCAGAAGCTCAACGAACAGGGCATCACCATCGTCATGGTCACCCATGAACTGGATATCGCCCAGTATACGAAACGCAATATCGTGATGCGCGATGGCCGGGTGGTGACGGACAAGCTGGTGACCAACCGCCTCATGGCGGAGGAAGAATTGCAAAAACTGAAGGTGGCCTCCGAAGCCATCCAAATGATCCCCTCATGAGATTTTTTGCCGCCTTTCGGATAGCATTCCGGGCCCTGCTCCGGAACAAGATGCGCGCTGTGCTCACCATGCTCGGCGTGATCTTCGGTGTGGGTGCGGACATCACCACCGTCAGCTTGGGCGATGGAGCCCGCGTGATGGTGCAGCAGCAGATCGCCACGATGGGCGAGAACGTGATGCTTATCTTCGCCGGTGATTTCCGTCGTGGTGGCGTCAGCTTCGGTTCCGGCAGTTCCTCCGCCCTGACCATGGAGGATGTGGAGGCGATCCGGCGTGAAGTGCAAGGTGTGCGCAACGTCAGTCCGGAAGTCAGCACCAGCCGCCAGATCATCGCTGGTGGCATGAACACTTCCACCAGTATCACAGGGGCTTCTCCCGAATACTTTGCCATCCGCTCATGGACACTGAAGGATGGGGCATTTTTCACCGACCAAGATGTGACCACTGCGGCTAAAGTAGCGGTTATCGGCGCAACGGCTTCCAAGAACCTGTTCGAAGGCGGGGACGCAGTAGGACAGGTGGTGCGGGTCAGCATGGGTGGCAGCAGTGGTGGTGGGAGCATTCCGTTCACCATCATCGGCGAACTAAACGCTAAGGGTGCGTCCGCCGGCAGCTTCCGGGATTACGACGATTGCCTCATCATCCCTTACACCACGGCGATGAAGCGCCTGCTCAACACCACTTCCCTGCGTGGCATCAATCTCCAGACCGAGACGATGGAGGTGATGCCCATGGTCGGCACCCAATTGACCAACCTGCTCCGTCAGACCCATCGTATATCTGGCGGGCGGCCTGATGATTTCACCATCCGCTCCCAAGACGAACTGGCTACGGCCATGAGCAGCACGCAGGAAACGATGCAATACCTGCTGGGCGGTGTAGCCATCGTATCACTATTGGTAGGCGGTATCGGCATCATGAACATCATGCTTGTGAGCGTGACGGAGCGCACCCGCGAGATCGGCATCCGCATGGCCTTGGGAGCGCGCCCGCGCGATGTGCTGCTGCAATTTCTCATCGAGGCCGTCACCTTGAGTTGCACGGGCGGCGTCTTGGGTATCGGCTTGGGCATGTTGGCTTCCAAGATCCTTACTCAAGTGAAGAACTGGCCCACGCTGACTTCACCAGAAGCCATCATGTACAGCTTCGCTTTCAGCGTGATCGTCGGCATTTTCTTCGGCTTCTACCCGGCCCGCAAAGCGGCGCAACTCGATCCGATCGACGCGCTTCGCTACGAGTAGGAACGCGGCCTTCATTGCATTCATCCGCCGGAAATGCTAACGACGCATCCGTCGAATGTTCCGCGTCATCTTCCATCTCGACATGGATGCGTTTTACGCCTCTGTCGAACAGCGCGACCGGCCTGAGCTGAAAGGCAAGCCGGTCATCGTCGGCTCTCCGCCGACGCAACGCGGCGTGGTCAGTGCCTCCAGTTATGAGGCGCGCAAATTCGGGGTGCGTTCGGCCATGCCGAGCATGACCGCTGGCCGGCTTTGTCCGAATGGCGTTTTTATCCGTCCACGCATGGAGGCTTACAAAGCCGAGTCTCACGCCATCATGGCCATCCTCCAGCGCTATGCGGGTGAACTCATCCAACAGGTCTCAGTGGATGAGGCGTACATGGATCTTTCGGCGAGGTGTCAGCTGGAGACGCATGATGCCAGCCTGGAGTCCGCAGTGCCGCTGGGGGAAGAGATAAGGGCGGCCATCAAACGCGAGCGCAACCTGACAGCCACCATCGGCATCGCGCCCAACAAGCTGCTCGCCAAGCTCGCCAGCGATTACCAGAAGCCGGACGGCCTCACGCTCATCCGCGAGACTGGTAAGGCTGACTTTCTACGCCCCCTGCCCGTCCGTTCGCTGCACGGCATCGGCAAAGTCACCAATGAGACCTTGAACAACGCAGGGATCCGGACAGTCGGTGATCTGCAGGATTACAAGGGGGACTTGCGCGCGCTCGTCGGGTCATGGGGCCCGGAACTCAAGCGGTTCGCATTCGGCGAAGATAACCGGCCTTTGGAACTGGGCGATGATGTCAAAAGTATCAGCAGCGAGAACACGTTTCTCAACGATACCGATGACCGCCCAATCCTTCGCGCGTGTCTCAAGGAACAGGCGGAGGAGATCGCCACCAAACTCTCCCGTCGGCGGCTCGCAGCGCATACGATCCAGGTGAAGGTGCGTTACAGCGACTTCACCACCCTCACCCGCCAGCTTTCCTTCGAGGAATCGATCATCGAAGCGAAGGATATCTACCGTTTCGGTTGCTGGTTATTGGCCAAAGAGAAGCTCGTCAACCGGCCATTGCGCCTGATCGGTTTGGGCGTCAGCGGGCTCACAGAATTGCGGGTGCAACAATTGCGACTGCCTTTTGAACCGGTGACCATCCCCAAGCAATCACCGACCTGACATCTCAGTGTGCCGCAGCGGGAGCGACCTCATCCTTGCCAGGACGCAGGAAGCTCAAGGGCTGGCGACAAAAGCGCTGCCAGAGCGCGAAGTAGATGGCATCACGTTGCGGAGCGGCAACGCCGCGGGCCCGGATGGCCACCAGCATCGCCAGCCCAAAGCTCACCGCAACGTTGATAGCCCCGACTGAAAGCACACCTATCAGACCAAGCCAGAAAGCAGGCAGAAAAACCACCTCACTGCCCAAGGTGAAAATCGAGGCAGCAAACTGGCCAGAGGAGATGGTCACATGACGGATATCGATGGGAAACCCCGTCATCACGCCCAAAAGCGGCAGGAATCCCAGAATGAAACCCAAGGAGATATTGCTTGTGAGCCCAGCGATATTGTGGTCGAGGAAATTGGCCAAGCGAGCCGCGCCACTTGGGCCAAAGACGAACTGCAAGCGCGGGCTGTTCGTAATGCCGGATTTCAACCGGTGATAGGCGAACCAGTTGTCAGCAAAGCCGGCGGCCAAGCCGGTGAACCAAAGCATCACCCCCGTGATAGCGGCGTAAAACGGCGTAAGCCCCAAGATGGATAGCCCCTTCAAAGTCTTCTCCGCCTTCTCCACGCCCAGCATGGGTTCACCCAGCAGCAAATAACCGATGAACGCGATCAGCAAGGCACCCGGAAAGATGACCGCGATATTCCCTACGATGGCGGCGGTCTGTGAACGGATGATGCAGACGATCTCATCCACCAACTTTTCCAACGCCACGGGATCGCGCACATTATGCATACGCGCGGCCAAGGCGGGTGCAGTGGTGGCAGGCTGTTTGGTCGTCAAGGTGAAACCAGAAAGCTGGATGACCACAAAGGCCGTGGCGTAGTTCAAGCCCAGCACAAACCCATGCACCAACTCCGGGAACGGAATCGCTGAAAGCGCGAACTTGGCCCATGTAGTCAGCGCCATGATGGCACCACCACCCGCAGCATGATGAAACATCTCATCATATTGCTTGCGGTCGCGGGCGATGTAGTGCTCGCCCGTCTCGGCCGTCCGCTCGACCATCTTACGCGTGAGCAACTCAAGATTTCCGCGCAACAAGGAGCGCACGCCGCGATGTGCCTGATGCTCCCGGATGAGTCGCGCGATGAAACCCGCCATCCGCGTGACAGGCGCTTTCCGGTTCAGCAAAAGATCAAGCAGCGTCTCCATGCGCGCTAGCTGCTTCTCCATGCGGTCCAAGCTGTAAACGATATCCGTGCTGACGCCGTATTCTTCCAAGTGGGTATAGGCGGTATCGATGGCTTTGCCGCAGCTTTCCATTTGAGCCCGCAAATGGTTCAACTCGGCCGTGAGGTCGGCATCCGTCTGCTTGCGATAGGTGATAAGCAAGGCCTCAGTGGCTGACGTCAGCTTGAAGAACGGCAGTTCCCGAAAATGCTTACGCGTGATACGCGACCGTATCTCCAAGGAAGTACCCGTGATCCGGATACCGGAGGCCAATTGCACAATCGCCTCTTCCATGTCCAGATGGAGATTATTCCAGTCCGATTCCTCAGCTTCCAAATCTCCCTGCAACAGATTGATCAAACGTGTGAGCGTATCATCGTCCAAACGCTCCAGCCAGACCGGATCTTCACCATGCGGAAAAAGGCGATCGAAAAGCATGCCCAATTCGCCACTGTATGGCCGATCCGGCAGAAAGCGTTCTGATAAACGGATGGACACCTCACGGAGCAGACCGTGTTCACGCGGAATACCCGTCTCACAAAACAGATCGAGCGCGCTGGTATCCCGCAAGATGGAGCGCAGGGTGCGGGCCACGGCGATGCGCTGGGTCTCGTTACGCTCCAGCATCTTCAACAGAAACCGCACCCGACTGGCCTGCAGCTTGCCGCGCGGTGCCTCTACATCCGCGACCGTATCAGCGGGACGACGGATCCAGCCCAGCAAATCGCAAAGCCAGTTCAAGCGCTCGGCGACGGAGTCCTTGGGCGAAGCGGTCGCCAGCAAAGAATCCAGCGACGGCGTCCTGACAAAAGGACTCCGCATACGTTGCCAGACTACTTTGCATTGAGCGAACCAGCCCATAGTCCGCTGAAAATAAGCGAAACGGACTGTGGCGACAACGGTGGGCTGACAAAATCGCATGACTTTTTCCGGTTAAATCGCTGTTGTTTAACCCCGGTGCACTGCTTTAATGACTCCGTGGCCAAACCACTGACATCCGAAATCGATGACCTGCCCTCCGCGCTCCTGCGGGTGGCGGCGCATATCATCCAGAACGCCACGTCGGAACGCCCGGCGGACGCGTTGCTGCGCCATGAATTGAAGGTCCGCAAGGTAACCCGTGCCGATGCCCGGGACATCAGCCAACTCGTTTTCGATTACTACCGCTGGTATGGCTGGTTGCGCCACCTGCATTCCCTCTATCCGCGTATCAAGCTCGGCAAGCAACTGGCCCAACGCTTCAAAGAACGGCCAGATTCATTCACTGCTGAATCCCTGTTAAACAACAGCGTGCCTCCCTGGACGAAAGAAGTGATGGAAGTATCCGAGGAATGGGCGCGGGCTTTGCAAGCTGCACCTGATTTGTGGTTACGGGCGCGCTTGGGCCAAGACCAGAGTCTGCGGGAAAAGCTCGGCATCTTTGAAGACTTCTCCGTGCCCGGCATGCCCGAGGCGATCCGCTATGATGGGGAAGCGGACCTGTTCCGCTCGGAAGAATTTCACGCGGGCGAATTTGAATTGCAGGATATCGCCTCTCAACTCGTCGGCATGTTCTGCGCGCCCAAGCCGGGTGAAACTTGGTGGGATACGTGCGCGGGTGAAGGTGGCAAGACGCTGCACCTCGCCGACCTGATGCATAACAAGGGTCTCATCTGGTCCACAGATCGGGCCGAGTGGCGATTGAAGAAACTGAAGCTCCGCGCCAGCCGCGCCAAATGCTTCAATTACCGTTCCGCCCTCTGGGATGGTGGAGCCAAACTGCCGACGAAGACCAAGTTTGACGGCATCCTGATCGATGCCCCTTGCAGCGGTATCGGCACCTGGCAACGGAATCCGCATGCCCGTTGGAGCACTACGCCCAAAGACGTCGCGGAATTGTCCGTCATCCAGCGGCAATTACTGGAACGGGTGGCTGGCGCAGTGAAGCCAGGTGGAAAACTGATCTACTCCGTCTGCACGCTTTCCAATCCGGAAACCAGCGAGGTAGCCGACCATTTCACCAGCACGCATCCGGAGTTTGAACCGCTGGCAATCCCGGCAGCTCTGGCGCAAGCCGTCCAAAGTGAACAGCCCGGTCAATACTGGGCCTGGCCGCAAACACTTGGCGGTAACGGTATGTTCATCGCTGGATGGCGAAAGAAGTAATCAAGCGACCTTCGGCGCTGCTGTGCTCTCGCGCTCAAGAACCTCGGCGGAAAGCCGTTGGGTTTCGGGTTTTTCACCAGCGATGAGCATGTTCATGGACTCCATCGCGGCCACCCCCAGGCGGAACTTCGGTTGACGCACTGTCGTCAACGGCACGCGGAAGTGTTCGCTGGTGAGCACATTGCCAAAGCCCATCACAGAAATATCGTCCGGAATCTTCAAACCCTGATCCAGGAAAACATTCGCGGCACCGATGGCGACCAAGTCATTCACGGCCTGCACGGCGGTCGCATCGCACGATTCATTGAGCATCTGCAAAGCGGCATTGCGGCCCTCCTCGATCGTAGCACCCGCGACAAAGATGCGGCGGTCATCATATTCGACACCCGCTTCTTTCAAAGCGCGGCGGTAACCTTCCAACCGTTCCTGTGAGGAAGGCGAGGATTGGTGACCTGCCAGGAAAGCGATACGCCGATGGCCGAGCTTCAAGAGATGCTTGGTGGCCAGGTAACTGGAGCCGATGTCGTCCGTTTCCACATTCACAAAGTTTTGACAGAACGGAGCCTTGTGGCCGAGGAGGACTGTGGGGATGCCATGCTTCTCCAGTTCATCATAGATCGGCGCTTTCTGGTCGAGACGATAAACCGGCACCACAAACAAACCATCCACCCGGCGCGACAGGAACCGGCGGATATACATCTCCTCGCGTTCCGGACGGTTCAAGGAGTGTCCAAGGATCACCTCAAAGCCAATCTCAAAAGCGCGCTCCTCGATGGCCATGACCATACGGGCGTAAAGCGGGTTGGTGGAGGAGGCAATGAGCAGACCGAAAAGCTTGGCGCTGCGGCTACGTAAGCCACGGGCCAGCACATCCGGCACGTAGCCCATCTCTTCCGAGAGCTTGCGGATGCGGACTTTGGTAGCAGCAGAGATGTCAGGCGCATCGCGGAGGACCTTGGAGACAGTCATCACGGACACACCGGCGGCTTGAGCAATGTCTTTTAAACGAACCATGGGAAAAGTGGGGTACGGACTGGCAGACAACAAACCGGACGGACGCTAGAAGCCGGGGCCGATGATACATTGGCTGCACTCATGAACTTAAACATTGGAACCGCTCCAGCTTAGCTTTTGCCGGAGCGTTTTGAAGAAAGAACTGCCGTTAAGCCGCACCAAGTTCAGACGGTGGCGGCTGCGGCAAAAAACGATCTCATCGCCCGCCTTCAACGGCATCTCCACCTGGCCATCAGCGGCGAGCAAAGTTTCGGGTTTTTGATTGAGCACCCGGACGCTGATGGTGGATTTCAGGCCGAGAATCAGGGAACGATTGGAAAGCGTGTGTGGACAGATGGGGGTCAGCGTGAACACCTCGGCCGAGGGGCTGACAATCGCACCGCCCGCCGAAAGCGAGTAAGCCGTTGAACCCGTGGCTGAACTCAGGATCAAACCGTCGCAACGGTAACGGGTGAGCATCTCCTCATCCACCCGCACCTCCAGCTCAATCATCCGGGAAGCAGCGCCGCGACTGATAACAAAATCATTGAGGGCACATTGGACGAACTCCTTACCGCCAACCTCGCCATGCGCCTCGATCAACCAGCGGGAGTCCAGATCGAAGTCACCAGCCCAAACGCGTTCCAAAGCCGCTTCGATATTTTTGGAGGACACCGCCGTGAGGAAACCGAGGCTGCCGACATTGATACCCATCACCGGGGTCAAGACCCCACGCAGGTCGCGCGCCACGCTCAGCATGGTGCCGTCTCCGCCGAACACCACCACCAAATCCACCGCACGGGCCAAGGCAGCTACGGTAAGTTTGGTGTCCGATTCACGCCCCATGAACGCTTGGGTGGCCGCCTCCATCAAGACGGTCCGACCGCTGGCCTCGATGGCACGCACCGCCTGCCGGACTACCAGACGGCACGCCGTCTTGTCCGTATTGGCGATGAGCCCGACCCGGGCCATTCTGTCAGTGCGTTTTTTCAAGCAGCACCAAAAATTCTTTATTACCAGCGGGACCAAGCAATGGCGATTCAGTCAGCCCTTGCCATTGCAGTCCCTTCCGTTGTTTCACGAATTCGGCGAAATCTTTGATCACCCGATCATGGATGTTCGGGTCCGTGATCACACCCTTGCCGGCATCCACTTCTTCTTTGCCGGCCTCGAACTGCGGTTTGATCAAAGCTACAATCCGGCCACCCGGCTTGAGGAAACCGACCGCCACCGGGACAATCTTTCTTAACGAGATAAAGGAGCAATCGATCGTGATCAGGTCCACCGGGGAAAAGCCTTCGCCAAAGCTTTCCATCGTCAGATTGCGCGCGTTAGTCTTTTCCATGACCACCACGCGCGGATCCTGCCGGAGCTTCCAAGCGAGCTGGCCATTGCCGACATCCACTGCATAGACCTTGGCAGCACCCGCTTGCAGCATGCAATCCGTGAACCCGCCCGTCGATGCGCCCAAGTCGATCGCCACCGCGCCCTGGGTCTTGACCTGAAAATACTTCAACGCGTGCTCCATCTTGTGGCCGCCTCGGCTGACAAACTTCTCCGGGACATCCAAGGTGACCACATCATCTGGGCGGACATCATCACTGGCTTTGTGCGCGCGCTGATCATTGACCCGGACAGTGCCTGCGAGGATGGCCCGCTTGGCCTTTTCCCGGCTATCGCACAAACCCCGCTCTACCATTGCCTGGTCCAAACGCGTCATGAACCTAAACTCCAAAGCCTTCAGGGGCAGTCATGAAATGAAAATGAAATGCAGACAGGGCATCAGACCTTGCCGGCAGCGATACGGGCTTGGGTGTCGCGGAAAGTGGCGTAAAAAATATCCGACTCACCCACCACTTTCTGCACGACCTGACCAAGGTTGGCG
>JAURFH010000007.1 GCA_030834415.1 Verrucomicrobiota bacterium
ATCGTGATACGGTTTATGCGGATTATACGCTCACTGCGGAACTGACCTATGACTTGGCATCAACTGCGCAGAACACGACTGAACAACGCAGTCTGGCCAACTTGCGGGATGATACCCAGACATCTACCAACCTGGCCGAGATCAATGTGACTTCGGCAGGGGAGGTGGCGGGCGTGCGGGTGGGGGTGCGGATAGCGCATCCGCGTCCATCCGATCTCATATTGCGACTGACGAATCCGTATCGCTCCGTGCTGCTGTCGGAGAACCGTGGTGGAACGGTGAATACAAATGGCTACGGCATGGGCACGAATGCCAACGAGATCATTTATACGCACTTCAGTGAGGATACGAACAACGCGACCAAGCTGATCAAGTTCGCGGACCCGGCGGTGGAAAAGGCATTCGTGCCGTTTGTGACCCCGAGTCTGGTGGCAGAGAACTATCTGGAGGATGTCCAGAGCACCTTGCTCACAAATGTGAGTGGTGGTCTGGGGGATGCAGCTGGTAGGCTTTTAGATACCGCCCAAACAGTGGGGCAGGTACGCATCCGCTACATGTTTTATGAAATCGCCGATTGGATGGATATTTATGACTCCACGGGTATCATTGGATCGCTGGTGAATGAGGCCAATGCGCGTACTGATATTAACGATGTCGATGTCTATCCAGTGGGAGATACCTTTACCGTGGCCGCCAATCCTTATGTGGATGGTGACGAAGTCTCCTTCCTGGAAGAAGGGGCAACGGCGGCAGATGTGCTACCTTACGGTATCACCAGACGCGTGCGTTATTTTATTGTCAACAGCACGCCCACAACTTTCCAAGTCTCGCTGACCGCTGGCGGCACGCCGGTGGACATTTTGGATACCGGTGTTGGGACGCATCGCTCCTACCTGTGGGAAGTCTCGCCGACGTTCAACTATACGAGCCCGGATGAACTGCTCTACATCACAGTTTATCAAATTCCTCCTGCCCCTACTACGGGATGGGATTACGTCGTCGAGTTGTTTGATGCTGGCGGCACACCGGTGCCGATCGCGAGCACGTTACAGCCATTGACCGACCAGATTGCGAACCGCGTGGCCTTTGCGGGGACGAATCTCTATATTGCCGGTAGTACGCTAGCGAAAGCTACTAACGGTATCTATGGCCGCTACGGTCTGCCGATGCAGACGGGGCAGATACCTTTTGAAACGGTGAACTGGCCCGACAATTCCGGGGCGACACGTTTCCGGGATGTGACCTACTCGGCCAATGGAGCGGTCTATGTGGCTGGTGATACCTATACCCGGTCCACCGACGGCACCGGGACCAAAGAGACCAAAGGAACGATTGTACGGTTCCCGCGGGCTGGTTTGGCCAATCTGGGTGACAACTTGGGCTCCTCTTGGGATACAGCTATTGCTGGTGTGACCGGCGTGGAAGGCATCGAAGAGATGCATGCTGTGCTCTCTACCGTGGAATTGGGTAACGAGTATGTGTATGCGGCGGGCAATGCCGAGGATGGCACGAGCACCAGCCGTTTGAAAGTGGTGAAGCTGGATGATACGGGCGCGACGGCGGCCACGGCATTTGAGGATGTGAGCGGTGGGACCACAGTTTCAGCCGGTCGGGCATTGGCGGCCTTGAATGGAAACATCTTTGTGGCCGGTTTCAGCGACGATGGCGGCACGATGAACCCGGAGATGTTCAAGTTCGATTCCGACCTGAATGAGATCGACCGGCAGCCGCTGGCGGTTACCGGTCAGTTCTACGGCTTGGTGGCTTACGACGGTTATCTGTATGCGGTGGGTGTGCAGGATGCGGTGAGCGGTGCCTCGGCGAACTTCCTGGTGGTGAAGTATGACGAGAACCTGAACGTGATCTGGTCTACGGTGGGGAATCCGAATTACGATTTGGGAGGTGAGGATATCCTCTACGGACTAACGGCGGCGGGTGATCGCTTGTATGCGGTAGGCTCCACCGACAGTGGCGCTACCGGGCTGGATGGTGTGTTGCTGGAGATCGATCTCGAGACCGGCGCCCTAATCACACGACCGGCCACCAGTTATACGGGCGTCACGGTGTATGATGGAGGAGCATCTGGCACGGATACCTTCCGGGATGTAGTGATGGAGGGCTCGGATGTCTATATCGTCGGCGAGACGACCCGTGCCACTCGCACTGATAAGGACGCGCTGGTCCTGCGCTATCATGTGAAGGATGACTATCTGCCGGAGGAATCACTGGATAACTTCGTGGGAGATGTGGCGGCTGGTGCCTGGCGTTTGGAGGTCATTGACGCGCGCACCAACTATACGGTGGTCACCAACTACACACCGATCATCGTGGATTGGGAATTGAAGCTGTATCTGGCGGATACAAACGTGACCACGTTCCGTCTGGATAATGGCATTGACTTCTTAGGCACGATCGCCGGTGGCACAGTGCAGTATTTCGTGATCAACGCGCCGATGACGGCATCGAGTGCAGATAACACCTTGACGGTCACCTCTGGTGCGGGCGCGGCGGGCTTGAGCCTGTTCTACGATCCCTCGGCACCGCCGAGTGCTTTGTCAGGTGCTGCCTTGCTGAACAATATCACGACCACGGGATTGAAGACGCTGGACCTGACCTCATCACCCCAACTGGTGCCGGGTCAGCGTTATTTCCTGGCCGTGAGCAATGGCAATCCGGCGACGGTGGTGAGTGAATATACCCTAAATGTGACGTTTGACAGCAGTGCGACGACCTACCTTGCCTCTGGAGCGACCAAGGGGGCCAACTTCGCGAGTTCACCGAACATCTATCAGGCTTACCAGTTCGTCATCCCGGCGGCGGATAATTATGCCACGTTCGAGCTGCTGAACCTCACGGGGGATGTGAAGGTGCGTTTGCGGCGTGGTCAGCCGGTGCAGGAAGGTGCCTACGATGTGGAAGCGGTGTTCACCGGTACTGATCACGGTATCATCCCGCTGGAACCGACTGTTGCGATGCCGAATGTGTCGGGCTTCTGGTATGCGTTGGTGGAATCGTTGAGCGGGCCGGATACGAGCTATCAAGTGCGGGTACGACCGATCAATAAGGCACCCGTATTGGCGCCGATACCGAGCGGTTCCGTGCTGGAGGGCAACTTGTTCTCAGTGCAGGCCAGCGCCACCGATGTCGATGAACCGGCGAATGTGCTGACCTATTCCTTCAGCTCGGCCGTGCCAGCGGGCATGACGATCGATTCCTTGACCGGAGCTATCAGTTGGGTGCCGACGGAGGCGCAAGGGCCGGGTATCTATGATATCACGGTCCGGGTGACTGATGATGGTTACCCGGTCTTCTATGCGGAACAGAGTTTCCAAGTCTCCGTAATGGAAGTGAATTCGGCACCAATTCTGGCCGATGCGACCTTCTTCACAAGTGAGGGGGCATTGTTTGCGCCGGTGATCCAAGCGAGCGATTCCGACCTGCCGGCCAACACGCTGACCTTCTCGCTGGTGAGCGGACCAGCGGGGATGACCATCAATGCCAACTCGGGCCAGATCAACTGGACGCCGGATGAGAGCATGGGCGGTCAGTCGGTGCCATTCACCGTGCGGGTTTCCGATGGTGTGGTGGCAGTGAACCGGGCCTATAGCGTGCAGGTGAGCGAATCCAATACCGCTCCTGTGTTCGGCAACATTCCTGCGCAGTCGGTCAATGAGTTGTCGGCATTGGTGCTGACGGTCCAGGCCACGGATGCGGATACACCGGCCAACACCCTGACTTATAGTCTGGTTGGTGAGGTGCCGTCCGGGGTGCAAATCAACCCAGCTACCGGCCTGATCACTTGGACACCGACCGAAGCACAAGGTCCGGGCAATTATGAAGTGACGGTGGAAGCCAAAGATAACGGGGTGCCGTCCTTGACGGCGCAGAAGACCATCAGCATCACGGTGTTGGAGGTGAACGAAGCGCCGACCATCACCTCGATTCCGGCGCAGACGGCGGTGGAGATGGCGTTGTGGAGCTATCAAGTGCAAGCCGCAGATGTGGATCTGCCGGCGAATACGCTGGCTTACAGCCTGCCCACCAAGCCGACGGGCATGACCATCTCGGCGACCGGCCTGATCGAGTGGACGCCCACGGAAAGTCAAGGGCCCGGAACCTACGCGGTGACGGTGGTGGTGACGGATAATGGCAGCCCGGCGCGGGGTGCCTCCCGGAGTTTCAATATCACGGTGAATGAGGCGAATACGCCGCCGACATTGAATGCCATCGCAGATGTGTCTGTGGATGAGCAGACATCACTGGCGTTGCAAGCTGTGGGCGCGGATAGCGATGTGCCGGCCCAGACATTGAGCTATCGTTTCACTGGAACTGTTCCGGCCGGTCTGGCGATCAATGCCACCTCGGGAGCGATCAGTTGGAGCCCATCCGAGGCGCAAGGCCCGGCGAGCTATCCGGTGACGGTGGAAGTGAGCGACGGGGTGGCGACGGCCAGCCGCAGCTTCACCATCACGGTGAACGAGGTGAATTTGGCACCGACCTTGGGCATCGTGCCGAATGTGACGGTGACTGAGGGCCAGACAGTGCGCTTCGTGGTCACTGGTTCGGATGCCGATGTGCCGGCGCAGACGCTGACGTACAGCCTGGACGCCGGAGCTCCAGCCGGAGCGACGATTGATGGCAGCACGGGTGCGTTTGAGTGGGCGACCACAGAAGATTCCCCGAACAACAACAGCCTCACCGTGCGTGTCACGGACAACGGCGAGCCGCCGCTGAGTGCTACCCGCACCTTCACCATCACGGTGAATGAGGTGGTGACGAATGTGGTGGATCTGGTTTCCGGTGTAGCGGTGACGAATACGACGCGTTACGCGGACAGCATCGTGGCCGATATCTACCGGATCAATGTCAGCAGCCAGCCAGCGAAACTGCTGTTCGAGGCGTTCAACCTGAGCGGTAATGGTGACCTCTTGGTGCGGCGTGGGGCGCATCCTACGGTCACTGAGTTCGATTACAGCAGCGCGCTGGCTGGAACGGCACGCGAGCAGGTGGTGGTGGTGACCAACGAGACCTTGGTAGATCTGACGGGTGAGTGGTTCGCCACGGTCGTGAACCGCGAGAGCACGAACATCGTTTACAGCATCTCGGGCACGATCCCGGTGGCGGTGACTGGCGGGGCGATCCTCGTGAGTGCGGAAGGCATCATGGTGCAGCCGCCGGCCATCAATACCGAGGGTGGATCCCCCGAGTTCTCCTGGACGGGGGTGCAGGGCGAGCAGTATCAGGTGGAAGTCTCCACCAATCTGGTGGACTGGACGCCGCTGACCAGTGTGGTGGTGAATGGTACCACGGCGACCTTCACCGACCCGACACCTTACACGGATTCGTTGCAGCGGTTCTACCGGATCCGACAATTGCCGCAGTAGGATTTCCTCCTGTGTGTTCAGGGGCGTTCCCGGTTGGGAACGCCCTTTTTTATTGGTTTCATGAAGGCAGGAGATGCCAAGGTGGAGAACATTGACAACTTAGACTGTAAGCGTGAGGCTAGGGGCGGTAAACGTGCGCTTCTTTTTGACCGCCACTATCACTGGGCGGAAATCCCCAAGCACCAGTATCGCTGTCGGAAATGCCCCCGTTGCCCCTGATACATGAAAAGCGGTCCGAAGAATCCAAATAAAGAGCTCTACAACCAGTTGCGTCGGCTCTCGTGCGAGCAATTGTGGGTCGAGGAAGTGCCGCGCTTTGATCAAGGCACGCCGGCGGAGCGTCTGGCCCAGGTGGCGTTGATCCGTGCGGTGGGGGTGGTGTTTTCCGAGCAGGGAACGAAGGCGCAGAAGGAGCAGATACGCCCCTGGCTGCGCGGGTTGTTGCAGGACCCGGAAGAAAAAATCCGGCGCTATGCCATGACGGCCTTGCCCAAGATCGGAGCCGGGGCTGGGGAAGAGACTGAGTTGCTCGCTTTGTTGCGTCAGACCACGACGGAACGCGAAAAGAAGTTTCTCGGCCAGACTCTCGCCAAGATCGGCGGAGAGGCGACGCTGGAAGTCGTGGGTTCAGAAGAAAGCGGTGCGCTCTCGCAAGCAGCCCTGAAGATCAAGGCCGGGCTTGCCCGGAGCCAAAGCCCCAGCCGCATCCGGTTGGACCATACACTGACTTCGTTCCAAGGATTGCTCATCCATCTGCATGGAAGGCGGGGACTGGAGCAGTTCATGCGGGCGGAAGTGGAGAAGTATCTGAAGCGGAATACGAAGTTTCGCCTCACCGATGTCCGCAGCGGTTTGGTGGCGCTGGCGGCCAGGGCACCGTTCGCGTTGAAGGACATCTATGCGCTGCGTTGCTTTGGTACGGTGGGTTTTGTGCTGGGCACCGAGAATGAGCCGGAAGAGGCGGATTCACTGGAAGCTTTGGCACGGATCATCGCTTCACCTCAGGCACAAAAGATATTCAAGACTTTCACCGAAGGCTCATTGCGTTACCGGTTGGATTTTGTAGCGCATGGACATCAGCGAGGAACGGTGAAGGCGCTGGCCAACCGGGTCTTTGAGCTATGCCCCGAGATATTGAACGATCCCAATGAAGCGCCGTGGACGGTGGCCATTCATCCGCGTGGCCGTGGGCGATTGGTGGAACTGAGCCCGAAACTTTCACCAGACCCGCGCTTTGTGTATCGGCAGCAGGATGTGCCGGCAGCCTCGCATCTGCCTCTGGCTGCGTGCATGGCTTTGCTGGCCGGACCGAAAGATGGTGATGTCATCTGGGATCCTTTTTGCGGTTCCGGCATCGAACTGGTGGAACGCTCATTGAAAGGGGGCGTGAGCGCGGTGCACGGCACGGATTTGAGCGAGATGGCGATCGGTATCGCCGAGCGCAACCTCGCGGCGGCAAATCTTAAGGGAATCACTACGAGGCTCGTCTGCTCAGACTTCCGGGATTATGCGAAAGAGGAGCTGGGAGCGGACAGTGTGGATCTGATTATCTCGAATCCACCCTTGGGCAAACGCGTGCCGGTTCCGAATCTGCGCGGGCTTATCTATGATCTGGTCGATGTGGCGGCCATGGTTTTGCGACCGGGCGGGCGATTGGTTTTTGCGAATCCCCTGTATCTGGATAATCCGAACCGGGCATTGAGATTGGAGACGCGGCAGGTCGTGGATTTCGGTGGGTTCAATTGCCGGTTGGAGAAGTATGTGAAGGTGGGAGGATGAATGACAAAATCCCAATGACGAAGGAAGCAACAATGACCAAGCGCAAAGAATCATTCGTGATCGGTATGGGGGAGCGGGTTTCATGGTGGATAAATGAATAATTTGCGGGTTGGGTTGGCAGGAAACGGCGCACTATAGAAAATTTTTATAGTGGGCATAAAAAAGTAATATTTTTCCGATAAACGGTTTTTGGGTAGCTTTTGAGCAGAAAGAAGGAGGAAGGAATGAGGAGGCCGGGAGACAGTTCAATTGGTGAGTCATCCAAATTTTCTGGCGGCATTTCCCGCTTTGCGTGGACGAGGTTTGGCCATAAGCTGGCGAATCCGTTAAACAGCAAAATCGGACGATAGTATGGCGAAGGATTTCATACGGATCGGCGGGGCGCGTGAGCACAATCTGAAAGACCTCACGCTGGCGATTCCGCGCGATAAACTGGTGGTCATCACGGGGCTTTCCGGCTCCGGGAAATCCTCGTTGGCGTTTGATACCATCTATGCCGAGGGGCAACGCAAGTATGTGGAATCCCTCTCGGCGTATGCCCGGCAGTTCTTGGGGCAGTTGAGCAAGCCGGACCTGGATTACATCGAGGGATTGTCCCCGACGATCGCCATCGAACAGCGCGGTTCCGGGAGCAGCCCGCGCTCCATCATCGCGACGACCACAGAGATCTACGATTATCTACGTTTGCTCTATGCGCATGTCGGCCAGCCGCATTGTCCGGAGACGGGTGAACCCATCCGGTCCCAGAGCAGTACAGAAATCATCGATCGCATCATGGAACTACCCGCGCGGACGCGGCTGATGTTGTTGGCGCCGGTGGTGCAGTCCGCCAAGGGAGAATACCGCGATGTGCTGGAGAGGCTATCGCGGGAGGGCTTTGTTCGGGCCCGGGTTGATGGCGAGATCATCGACTTGAGTGCGACGACCAAACCGCGATTGGAGGCGGCCAAGCGGCACAATATCGAAGTGGTGGTGGACCGCTTGGTGATGGATGACAAAGTGCGGGTGCGTCTGGGTGATTCCGTGGAGACGGCGTTGCGTTGGGGCGAGGGGCAGATGCTGGTGCTACATCAGCAGTCTACGGATGCGCCGGACAAGTGGGAGGAAGTGCTGCACTCCACCCGCATGTTCAGCCAGGCCACGGGTAAGAGTTACGAAAGCCTTACGCCGAAACATTTTTCCTTCAATGCACCGTTCGGGGCGTGTCCGGTCTGTCATGGTCTGGGACAGAAGATGGTTTTTGATGAAGGGTTGGTGATCCCTGACGGCGACAAATCACTGGAAGGCGGTGCGGTCTTGCCGTGGCGGCGTGGGGGCAAGCGCATGGTGGTGTATTACAAGGCTTTGTTGAAAGGGCTGGCGGCTCAGTTTGGCGTGGAGATGGAGACACCTTACAAGAACCTGCCGGATACCTTCAAACAGGCTCTGTTGCACGGTACGGGTGAGACGGAAGTGCATTTCCAATTCTGGCGTGCCGGCAAGGCGAGTCACGTGAACAAGCCGTTTGAAGGGGTGCTCAAGAACATGGAGCGGCTCTATCAAGAGAGCGAGAGCGAGTTCACGCGGAATCGGCTGAAAGCTTTCATGAGTCCGCAGCATTGCGATGCTTGTGCCGCGCGGCGATTGAAGCCGGAGATTTTGGCGGTGACTTTGGGTGGAGAGAAGGCTTCCAAGAAATTCAAGCATCACAAGCTGCCGCCGCCGGCACCGGGCCTTTCCATAATGGATGTGTGCGCCTTGTCGGTAGATGATGCGGAAGAATTTTTCTCCGGATTGAAACTCACAGAGTTCCAACAGCAGATCGCCGATGATGTCATTCGGGAGATTCGTGCGCGGTTGGGTTTTCTGCGGAATGTGGGGTTGGGCTATCTCACGCTGGACCGTGAGAGCGGGACTTTGAGCGGTGGTGAAGCCCAACGTATTCGATTGGCCACGCAGATCGGAGCAGGACTGGTTGGCGTTTTGTATATCTTGGATGAGCCGAGTATCGGGCTGCATCAACGGGACAATGAGCGCTTGCTCAATACCTTGATCGGGCTGCGTGATCTGGGCAATTCTGTCATCGTAGTGGAGCATGATGAGGATACCATCCGGCAGGCGGATTTCGTGCTGGATCTCGGTCCGGGTGCTGGAGTGCATGGTGGTGAAGTGGTTGCGCAAGGGACGCCTGAGGAAGTGATGGCCAACAGCAAATCGCTGACAGGCCGTTACCTGAAAGGAGATATCACTATTCCGGTGCCCAAGAAACGCTTGGGTGCATCGCTAAATCGCGGTTGGCTGGAGATCTTTGGCGCGACGGAGAACAATTTAAAGAATGTGGATGCGCGCATCCCGTATGGCACTTTGACCTGTGTCACGGGCGTGTCCGGTTCCGGCAAGAGTACCTTGGTGGACGATATCTTGCGGCGGGCGTTGTTCCGCAAGCTGCATGGTTCCAAGGAACGGCCGGGGGCGCATCGTGAACTGCGCGGCGTGGAGCAGATCGATAAGGTCATCGTTATCGACCAGGCACCTATCGGGCGTACGCCTCGTAGTAATCCGGCGACCTATACCGGGATGTTCAATCATATCCGGGATCTGTTCGCCAAACTGCCATCCTCAAAAATACGCGGATACAATGCCGGGCGGTTTAGCTTCAATGTGAAGGGTGGGCGTTGCGAGAAATGCCAGGGTGACGGCTTGCTGGAGATCGAGATGCACTTCTTGCCAGCGGTGTACGTGACCTGTGAAGCGTGTGCGGGCAAGCGCTACAATCGCGAGACGCTGGAGATCACTTACAAGGGGCTGAACATCGCGGATGTGCTGAACCTGACGGTGGATGAGGGCGTGAACTTTTTCCGGGCGGTGCCGCAGTTGCTGGATATCTGCCAGACGTTGGCGGAGGTGGGGTTGGGCTATGTGCGATTGGGTCAACAAGCAACGACCTTGAGCGGTGGCGAGGCGCAACGCATCAAGCTGGCGGCGGAACTGAGTCGCAAGGCGACCGGACGCACGCTGTATATCTTAGATGAGCCGACGACGGGTTTGCACTTCCATGATGTGGCGAAGTTGCTTGAGGTATTGTTCAAACTGCGCGCCACGGGCAATACCTTGCTGGTGATCGAACATAACCTGGACGTGATCAAATGCGCGGACTGGTTGATCGATATGGGACCGGAAGGCGGCAAGGGCGGGGGCACCATCGTGGCCGAGGGGCCGCCGGAAGTGATCGCTGCCTGTGAAGCCAGCCAGACGGGACGGTTTCTTAAGAGACTGTTGCCGGAGGCGGCAAAATTGACGGCGGACTGAGGAAGAAACTCACTTGAATTCGCAAGATTCCAGACGAATGCTGAATCAGATGTCTGAAGTATGGAAAGGCAAGTTGCGCTGGCTGGTTTACGGCCTGCTGGGCTGGATGCTGCTGACGTTTCAAGCCAAGGCGGCGGACTCGGCGGAGGCGCGCAATCTTTTCCGGGCGGCGAGCGAGGCATTGCAGGACAAGGCCTACGAACGGGCGGCGGGAGAATTCAGCTTCTATCTGCAAAAATTTCCCAACTCAACGCGTTTGGCTGAGGCGGCGGTGAGTTTGAGCGAGGCATTATATGAGCTGAAACGATTTGCCGAGGTGGTGCAAACGGTGGACACGTATAAAGCCCGGGCGCTTACTTCGGCTGACCAGCTGAGCTACCTGAAGGCTCGCGCCCAGTGGGAACTGGGGCAATTTGCGGAATCTGCCAAAAGCTGGCAGGCCTTGGCGAAGGAGCATCCCAAGTCCGCCTTTTTGGCTGAGGCCTTGTATTGGGAGGCCTTGGCTCATTTCAAGGAGAAGGACTGGAACGGGTTGGTGGAAGCTTTGAACGGCAGCAATCGTCCTTTTCCGGCACTCGCTGAGAAACAGCCGGCCAACCCATTCGTGGTGCGGAGCCGGTTATTGTTGGTGGAGGCATTATTGGAGAAGAAGGATCTGGCGACGGCGGAGAAAACCTTGGCCATCCTCGCGGAGCAGACTTTACCTCCGGAACAGAACTGGCAGCGGGCACAGTTGCTGGTGCGGGTGCAGCGGCAGGAAGGGCATCTCGAGGAGGCTGCTCAGACGGCCACTGGTCTCTTGGCGCAGGCGCGGACATTGGGACGGGCTGAACTGATCGCTGAGTCCGTGGCTTTGCGCGCGGAGTTGTTGCAGGACTTGCAACAGCTCGATGCGGCGCTGGAGGTCTGGCAAACGAATCTCTCCGAAAGCACACCGCCTGCCCGTCGTCGGCAGGCTTTGTTTGCGGTCATCTCACTGGCGACGGCGAAGGGGAATACGGAACAGGCACGGACGCAGTTGACGGAGTTTTTGCGGACGAATCCGAACGACCCTGCGCAAGGTCTAGTGCGGCTGACTTTGGGTGAGTTGAATCTCAAAGATTTCTACCGGCTGAAGTCTGCCCAACCACCAACGGTAGATACGAATCTGCTGCAGTCGGCCAAGGTGCAGTTTGATGCTGCGCTGACTAACACCGCCATCAGCAACATCACTGGTCGGGCCTATCTCGGGCGTGGCTGGTATGGCTGGGAGATGGGAATGACGGAAGCAGCCCAGGGTGATTTCAAGCTGGCGGCAGATACTTTGCCGGAAGGGAATGACCAAGCGATCGCACTCTTCAAATTGGCGGATACGCAGTTCCAACGCGATGACTTGGAGAGTGCGGTGGCTAATTACAGCGCATTGGTGGAGCAATACCGGGGCGTGCCTAAGGTGCGGGATGGATTGCTTGATCAGGCCTTGTATCAACTGGTGCGGGCAGGAGTGCGGTTGGATCGGCTCGAGGTGGCCACGTTTGCCTTGGAGCGTTTGCTGGAGTGGTTTCCGGACCGTTATTACAGCGAGAACAGTTTGCTGCTGGTGGGGCAATCGCTGGGGAAGGCGGGTCAGGTCGAGGATGCGCGGCGGTTGCTGGATGATTTCCTTCGCCGGTTTCCAAATTCACCCAAGGCATCCGAGATCCAGCTTGCCCGGGCCCGTATCAGTGTGCGGGAGCAAAACTGGTCTGAGGCGATCGGCATCTATTCGAACTGGCTGGAGCGCTTCACCAATGACGTGGCCCGGCCGCGGGCTGTTTTTGATCTTGGATGGCTGCACTTCAAGGCTGGAGACGAGACGACGGCTTTCAATACTTATATCAATTTTGTGGGCGAATATGCGACCAACGCACTGGTGCCACAGGCGCACTTCTGGTTGGCGGAGCATTTCGAGCGGCAGAAGGATTTTCAGAAGGCAGACATCCATTACCAGTTGGTGTTTCAAAACACGAATCAGCCGCCGGGAGAGTTGAGTCATCGGGCCCGGTTGATGGCAGGGCGTGCGGCTTTTTCCAGCCAGTTGTACAACCAGGCAGAGGGATATTTCCGATGGCTCATCACCAATGGCCCACCGCAGATGGTCAATTCCACCATCTCCACCCAACTGGTGGCTCAGGCTTATTTCGCGCTAGGTGATACTTTCCTGGCTGATCCGACTTCGGATCCGGTGAAGTCCATGGACCGTTTTGGCGAAGCCATCAATGCTTTCGAACTGATACCCAAGTTCTTCAAGGAAAGCCCGCTAGTGCCGTTGGCTTGGAGCAAGATTGCCAACTGCCATCTACAATACGCGACGCAAGACCCGAGCCGCTACAACGATGCTTTGGAGTGTTACAGCAAAGCGATCGAATCGCCGCTGGCATCTGTCGAAACGCGAGCTTTGGCCGAGATCGGCATGGCTAAGGTGAACGAACAGATGGCGAAGCAAGCGCAGTTGACGGAAGAAGAGAGAAACAACCTATGGCTCGCCGCACTCGGACATTATGAGAATGTGATGTATGGCACGGGCTTGCGGGAAGGGGAGGAACTGTCGCCGTTTGTCACGGAACAGGCGGGGTTGGATGGGGCGACCTTGCTGCTCAAACTCAACCGGCGGGAACAGGCGATCAAGTTTTACGAGCGGCTTATCGAGAAGGTGCCGGCATTGAAGGCTAGTGTGGAGAAGCGGATCGCGGAACTGCCGCCGGAAGCATCGGTCAAAGTGAACTGACCTTTCGGCTATTCGGTCTCGAGGTCAAATTCCAGCCGGGACTTCAAGCCGGTTTGCTCATTGCGCATCTCCACTTCCTTGATCTGATAGTGGCCATCCACTTTCTTCACCTTGGTAGGCAGGAAGATCTTCATCAGCTTGCCTTGCTGGTCGTAGGCTTCAGCGCGGACGATTCCCAAGGTGTCCTTATCGATCCAAGAGATGACCTTGGCATAAGTGCCGGGCTGGGGATTCGTGTTTTTGCTCTCCAACACAAAACAAGCCTGACTGCGTCGCAGTTCGTGCTTGGTCACGCGTTGATCCTTCCAGCGGAAAAATTCCAAACCGAGATCGCTGATCCAGAAATCTGACCCGGCAAAAGGAATGCCCGTGGTGTTGTGAGTAATTTCCCGGGGCTTCTCATTTGTGCCGCTGAGCAGTTCATAGCTGTTCATACTGCCGGGTGACTGATTGATGGTGAGGGCGACCATCTCGGCGGAATTGGTGCTTCGCGTCTGGTAGATGCTTTTCCAGCCATGCTCACCTTTGATCAGTTTCATCGCGATCGGCACGCTGACTTCGGTTTTGCGGTCACGACGGATATAGAGGGTCGCCGTCATGGATGAATCACGGATGGGAGCCAGGGCGCAAAGTTCTTCCGCCAAAGCACGGCCTTCCAGCACCGTTTTATCCGGCTCCGCCTGGGCGGTTATCACGACGAGACAACAGAGCAGGGCGAAGATATATGAACGAAATATCTTCATTTGTTGCGCAGGGCGAAGGGCAGGGCATCAGCGATATGGCGGACGAAGTGAACCTTCATGCGTTCACGTACTTCTTCCGGCACTTCAGTCCAGTCCTTCTGGTTCAGTTCAGGCAAAATCAGCTCTTTGATACGAGAGCGGGAGGCGGCCAGCACCTTCTCTTTGATGCCGCCCACGGGTAACACCCGGCCACGCAAGCTGATCTCCCCGGTCATCGCGACATCCGAGCGGACCCGACGTCCAGTGAAGAGAGAGGCAAGGGCCATGGTCATGGTGATGCCGGCACTGGGGCCGTCTTTGGGGGTGGCTCCGGCCGGGACGTGGATATGGATGTCGGTCTTCTCCAATTCCGTCAGGGGGATCCCCAATGATTTAGATTGGCTGCGGAGATAGCTGAGCGCGGTCTGGGCGCTTTCCTTCATCACATCACCCAGCGAACCGGTGAGGATGAGCGCCCCTTTGCCGGGCATTTTGGTGGCTTCAATGAAAAGGATGCTGCCGCCCACAGGCGTCCAAGCCAGACCAGTGGCGATGCCGCATTCGGAAATATTCTCCGCCGTTTCCTGATGGAACCTTGCGATACCCAGGTAGTCGTGCAAGTCAGCGGCCTTGATGACGAGCGGAGGATGCTTCACCTGTTCCTCGGCATACTTGCGTGCGGCCTTGCGGACGAGGGCGGCAATCTCGCGTTCCAATTGGCGCAGACCAGCCTCACGGGTGTAATCCTGAATCAACCTAGCGATGGTGGTGTCCGGTATCTTCACCAGCTTGGGCTTCACCCCATGTTCTTCCAACTGGCGGGGAATGAGGTGGCGCCGGGTAATCTGGATCTTCTCAGAGAGCGTGTAGCTGGGTAGTTCGATGATCTCCAAGCGATCACGCAAAGCTGGATGCACCGGGTCCATCCAGTTCGCGGTGGTGATGAACATCACCTTGGAGAGATCGAACGGCAGGTCGAGATAATGATCGGTGAACGTGCTGTTCTGCTGCGGGTCCAGCACTTCGAGCAAGGCGGATGCAGGGTCGCCGCGGAAGTCGGAGCCGACCTTGTCTATCTCATCCAACAAAATGACCGGGTTGTTCGACTCTACGCGCCGGATAGCCTGCAAGATACGACCGGGCAGGGCGCCGACATAAGTGCGACGATGACCGCGGATCTCTGCTTCATCACGCATGCCGCCGAGAGCGATCCGGATGAATTTGCGACCCAGAGCTTCCGCCACGCTGCGGCCCAATGAAGTCTTACCGACACCCGGCGGACCGACGAGGCAGAGGATGGGGCCCTTCAGCGAGTGCTTGAGTTTGATGACCGCCAAGAACTCAAGTAGCCGCTCCTTCACCTTGTCGAGACCATGGTGATGCTCATCTAAAAGTTTTCGCGCGGTGGCCAGATTGATCTGGTCTTCGGTGCCTTTGTTCCAAGGCAGGTTGACGATCCAATCCAAGTAATTGCGCGTGACCGTGTACTCAGCCGCCGCTGGAGGGATGGCCTGCAGCCGGTCGAGTTCCTTGAGGGCGACCTTCTTCGGTTCCTCAGGCAGGTTGTTCTCTTCCACCTGCTGACGCAGGTTTTCAATCTCCACCTGATTGGGGTCGGTTTCCCCCAGCTCTTTTTGGATGACGCGGATCTGCTCGCGCAGGAAATAATCACGTTGCGATTTGGACATCGATTCCGCGACCTCTTTCTGGATCTTGGAACCGATGCTGAGCACTTCGAGTTCGCGGCTGAGCAGGGGAGATAGTTTTTTGAAACGCTCCTGCACCGAAGTAGTGCTGAGCAAGTCTTGCCGTTCAGCCAGTGAGATGTTCAGGTTGGCAGCGATGAGGTCGGAGAGTTTGGACGGCTTCTCCGTGTTCAAGACCGCGATCTTGACCTGATCTGAGATGGCGGGCGAAAGATTGATGATCTCTTGGAACTGCTGATGCGCGTGACGGGTGAGCGCGGTGAGTTCCAAGCTTTCCTCTTCCAGATCTTTGAGATGAGTGGTCTTGGCCTTCAGGTAGGGCTCTGAGCTTTCCACCTTGTCGATCTCTACGCGGCGTAGACCTTCCACCAATACCCGGACCGTGTTGTCCGGGAATTTGAGCATTTTCAGCACGCGGGCGGCACAACCGACCTTGTGCAGATCATCCAATACGGGATTTTCCGTCTCGGGTTTATGCTGGAGAAACAGGCCGAGGAAGCGATCCCCACCGACGACATCATCGATCAACCGGATGCTCTGGGCGGTGTCCACCAACAGGGGAGCGACCATTCCCGGGAAGAAGACAATATCGGAGAGACCCAAGATAGGCAGCGTCTCCGGGAGAGATTTGGCCCCTTGTTTCTGCATCGTCGCCGTATCGGAGCCGGAGTCCGAGGCGTCGAGGATGCTGATTAATTCCGTTTCAGATGACGTCATGCCGTGCCCTAACACTGGGTTAGATGCCGGAACTGCGGAATCAGTTCAGAAATAACTCAGTCGTGATTTTTCGACGAGATGATGATGGTGGTCTTTTTGCGTTCCGCCGAAACTGTGGTCGTCGGGACATCGATGCGCAAAAAGCCGTTCTGATAGGTGGCCTTGGCCTTGGAAAGATCGTAGCCCGGAGGCAGCTCGATGACCGTTTCGAAGGCCCCGTAATTGATCTCCATCACTAAAAAATTACATTTGCCACTGCGGCAACCATCCGGACGTTGCCCGCTGATCCTGAGCCGGTTGGCCTCCACGCTCAGTTCCAGATCCTCGCGGCGCATGCCGGCGAGTTCCACCTTGATGACCAAGCCCTCTTCCGAGATGTAAACATCGGTATTAGGCGTCCAGTTAGCCTCGGACGAGGTGTCCGACATGGGCCGGTTGGTGTTCTTGATGAACTGTACGGCGGAGGTGATCTTATACATGGCGTTTGTTGCGTTTAAGCTAACGTTTTTTGGGTCCGGACGCAAGGGCATGATTCAATTCATTTTGACTGTTATCTGCGGGCGTTCACCTTTCCGCACATGATAGATGACACTGGGCTTGGGACCGGAGGAAGCCTTGGTGGAACAGCCGCAGACTGAGCCTTTCTTACCGCCCAACTGCTTGGGGCGCAGCCACTGCCAGAGAAACGCTCCGGCGGTGACGGCGACAATCAGTAAAGCTGTCAGTTGCTGCCAATCCATATATGTAACTTACTGCCGGTGGCCCAAAGCGCAAACGCGGATTTCCCCGCCTGTGTTTAGACGTCACAGATCTGCACTCCCTGTTTCAGGGAGGCCAACACATCGGAACGTTTGGGAATGAATTCCTGCGCCACAAATCCTTTGAAGCCGGTATCTACGATGGCCTTGATGATGGCTGGGTAATACAGCTCTTGGGATTCATCGATCTCCGCCCGGCCCGGCACACCGCCAGTGTGGTAGTGAGCGTAGTATTGCTGGTTTTTCTTGATCGTGGCGATGACGTCCCCCTCCATGATCTGCATGTGGTAGATATCATAGAGGAGTTTGAAATGCTCGGAGCCGATTTCCTTGCACAAGGCGACGCCCCATTCGGAGAGATCACACATGTAGTCCTTATGGTTCACCTTGGAGTTCAGCAGTTCCATCACCAAAACGACCTTGTGCTTCTCGGCGATGGACATCAAACGCTTGAGACCCTTGGCAGAATTCTTCAAGCCCTCTTCATCGCTCATGCCGTCACGGTTGCCGGAGAAGCAGATGAGGTTGGTAAAACCGGCGGCGGCGACGGCCTTGATCTGCGCCTCATAGGCTTCCACCAAGGCGTCGTGGTATTCGATCCGATTGAAGGCCTTGGTGATGCCGCCCACCTTCACCTTGCCGACCGTGGTCGTGGGATTGCTGACCATGGCACAGGAGAGATCGTATTTCTTCAGGGTGGGGAAATCCTCCGGTTGCAAGAGTTCAACCGACTGGATGCCCATGCCCTTGGCTGCTTTGCAAAAGTCATCCAACGCAATGTCTTTGTAGCACCATTTGCAGACCGAGTGATGGACGCGGCCTTTCAAGGAGTCAGCGGCTTGGAGTCCAGGTTGCAACAAGGTCATGGCGGCCAGGGCGGTGGTGGCTCCGGCGGCTTTGCGTAAGGCTTCGCGACGTGAAATGGGCGTGCTCATGTTTGGTGAAATTTAGGTTGGCCTTATTGTGGGGCAGCCCGGTCCAAGCGTCAAATGCCAAGGTGAAGATAGAACCACCGATAGCGAATCGGCAGCAGTCCGTGTTGTAGAAAAAAAGCGGCCCGTGATCGGAATCACGGGCCGGAGTGCATTGGTTCGGTTGAAGCTTAGCTTAGTCCTTCGGGTTCAACGTCCATCCACCCGAGACCACCGTCAGGGATGTGTTCGTATTGCCGAGCAGCGAATAACGGCTCACTTGCTCTACATGACCGTCGATCATGAGATAAGTGAACATCTCTTTGCCGTGGACAGAAGCCGTATCCACTGTTGATGGCAGATGATCGTTTGGTGTCGGGATGGTGGGCAGGGTTTCGGCACTGGCCCAGTTGCACGAAGCGTTGTGGTACTCCGTGACCTGAACTGTCTCGGTGGCTGCCAAGATGGCCCCTTCACGCAGGGCAGGGATATTCTTGGGGACTTTCAAGAAGTTCGAGGGGGGACCCGAATTGTCCGCACCAGCGGGCCAGCCGTTGGTGGTGGTGGAACCGATCTGCCAAGATGCCCATGTCCAGTGCAGTCCGGAACCGGTCCGCGCGTTTGGATTCACGGGCGTATTGGTGGTGGACATGACGTACTTCGGGGGGGCGTAACTGCGGCGGATGCCACTGGGCGAGAGTCCGACCCAGCCGGTAGTCAGCGGAATCTTATCCGCCGGGCAGAGAAGTATCTTGGGAAACTTGTTCCAAGTCTTCAAACCGTGACTGGACATCTCCGTGATGGTTTGGGAGCCGCCGATGTAACCATCGATCAGGTCATCCCAAGCGAAACCGCCCGATTTATAGTGCACGGAGCCGTAAGGCATTTTGTCCGAGTTATCACTCTGATAGATTTTGTAGCCCGTGCCGACCTGCTTGAGGTTGTTCACGCACTGAGTGGACAAGGCTTTCTGTTTGGCCTTGGCAAGCGCTGGCAAGAGCATGCCGGCCAGAATGGCGATAATCGCGATGACGACCAGCAGTTCGATCAACGTGAATGCCTTGACGGCGGGCTTTTCGAGCATGCCGGTCAGGCGGTAGAGGAATTTAGATTTCATCAATGATAGCCTTTTTCTCAGAGGTTTTCCAACCGTACTTCAAGTTTGGAGAGGTCGATGACGTACTTCTTGCCAGCCGGGGCCACAGGGACCTTGGCCAGGATTTGCCGATCCACCAGCGGCTGGAAGTCGCTGATGGCTGGTGCGCTGGAGTCACCATAGAAAAGCTGGAGCGCATAGGTGAGCTTCTGCTCTTCGTTCAGGTGGCTGACGCCATTATCCAATGCCGAACCGGTGTTGGCCACTGGTTGAGGCACAGCCGCTGACATGGAAGTGCCGGGAGGAGCCATGACAGGCATGGCCGCCGGGGGCAGGGTTTGAACTCCGCTGGTGGCATCAAATGCAGCCTGAGGAGCCGGTGCGGCAGGGGTTGCCGTGAATGGTGCTTCTTCTTCAGATGAGCAGGCGGTCAGCACCAAGGCCACCATGCCGAGCAGTTTCAGTGAGGTTTTCATAGCGTGATCAAATTGCGACCACGAGGTTACGACTTTTTTTGGTCACGGCCTTTGCGACCGCAACCAGTTGTGGCTCTAGCAAGGGTGATGCCAGCTACGTAGGGGCCCCTATTTCTGGCTGCTTCTGTACGGTTTTATTCAAGGAAGTGGCTTCGCGACAGGCTTGAGCTGCGCAAAGCTGAACACTTTGAAAGAAATTGATGCTTCGACCTGTCGGATTTCAATCAGCGGACAAAAATCAAAATGTGCGCTTTGCAATTGGCAGCAAACTTGCATCGCAGAGTGTTGTCAGAAGAAACAGAAACGCAGGATGGGCGGAGGGGAGATGCCGCGCATCCTGCGTATATTTTTTGAGGATAGTATGCTGGTCAGTTTTTCTGACCACGCTGACTTGCTTTGTCCAAGGCGGCGGAAAACCAGTCGTTTCCTTTTGAAAACGAGGGTTTTTGCGGTGGACTTTGTTGGCCTTGTGTCCGTGGGGCAGCAGGTGAAGTGCGGTTGTTCTGACTAGCACCACCGATCTCCGGATTTGCTTTCATGGAGAGGGCGATGCGTTTGCGCGCGAGATCCACTTCGGTCACGGTCACCATCACCTTCTGTTGCACCTTCACGATCTCGGCCGGGTCTTTCACGAATTTATCGGCGAGCTGGCTGACATGCACCAAGCCGTCTTGATGTACTCCAATGTCCACAAATGCCCCGAAAGCAGTCACATTTGTCACCAAGCCGGGCAGTTTCATGCCGGGGCGCAAGTCTTCCATCTTCTCCACGCCCTCTTGAAAGGCGAAGACTTCGAACTGCTGACGTGGATCCCGTCCCGGCTTCGCCAGCTCATCCATGATGTCTTTCAAGGTCGGAATGCCGACCATCTCCGTGACATACTTCTCAAGCTTGATGCGGGATCGCAGGGCGCTGTCGCGCATGAGTGCGTTCACGTCGGCCTGGGCATCCTTGGCCATGGCATCGACGATGGGATAACTCTCGGGATGCACGGCGCTGGCATCCAAGGGATGCGCGCCATCACGGACGCGCAAGAAACCAGCGGCCTGTTCGAACGACTTCGCTCCGAGACGCGGCACCTTTTGCAGATCCGCACGTGATTTGAAGGGACCATGCTCATTGCGATAAGCTACGATGCTGGCGGCGAGGGCAGGGCCAAGACCGGAGACGTAGCTGAGCAATTGTTTGCTGGCGGTGTTCAGTTCTACGCCAACACCGTTCACGCAACTCATCACCACATCATCAAGACCGCGCTTCAAGGCGGGTTGATCCACGTCGTGTTGATATTGGCCCACGCCGATGGATTTCGGGTCCAGCTTCACCAATTCGGCCAAGGGGTCCATGAGCCGGCGACCGATGGAGACGGAGCCGCGCACGGTCACGTCTTCATTCGGGAACTCTTCCCGCGCGACATCGGAAGCGGAGTAGATAGAGGCGCCGCTTTCATTCACCATCACGATGGGGATGGATGCGGGCAGGCCGAGCTTGCGGATGAAGGTTTCGGTTTCACGACCAGCGGTGCCGTTGCCGATGGCGATGGCCTCGATCTGGTATTGTTTCACCAAGGCGAGTATGGCTGTGGCCGCTTCGCGGATCTGATTAGAAGAGGCGGCCGTGGGATAGATGACATCGTGATGGAGCAACTTGCCCTGGCGGTCTAGCACCACGACTTTGCAACCAGTGCGGAAGCCGGGATCGATGGCGAGGGTGTTCCTGCGACCGAGCGGGGCGGCCAGCAGCAGCTCGCGGAGGTTCTCGGCGAAGACGCGGATGGCTTCGATGTCGGCCTTCTTCTTTGACTCGATGCGCATCTCCGCTTCGATGGCGAAACCGAGCAGGCGCTTGTAGCACTCTTGCACGGCGAGGCGGATTTGTTCGCCTGCGGGTTTGCCGGGGGCTTTCACGAAGAGCGGCTCGAGCAGGTTCAACGCTTCTTCGTCGGGCGGATTGATACGGACGATGAGAAAACCCTCCGTCTCACCGCGGCGGATGGCGAGCAGTCGATGGCTGGGAATGGTGGCGATGGGCTCCCTCCAGTCGAAGTAATCTTTGAACTTGGCCCCGGCCTCCTGCTTGTCAGACATGACCTTGGAGCGGATGGTGGCCTGGCTTTGATAGAGCGCGCGCAGTTTGGCACGGGCTTCGGAATCATCACTGATGCGTTCAGCGATAATATCCCGGGCACCTGCCAGTGCGGCGGCGACGTCTTTGATCTCTTTGGCGGGATCGATGAATGGTTCGGCGGCCTTGAGCGGGTCGAGGGTGGATTGCTCATTGAACAACTGGTCGGCGAGTGGTTCCAGACCGGCTTCCTTGGCGATGGTGGCACGGGTGCGGCGCTTGGGGCGGTAGGGCAGGTAGATGTCTTCCAGGGAGCTCAGCGTCTCGGCGCGGAGCACGGCCGCCTTGAGATCATCAGAGAGGAGGTTGCGTTCGGTGAGGGACTTAAGGATGGCGTCGCGGCGTTGGTCGAGTTCCACAAGGCTGTTCATGCGCTCGCGGATGTTCATGATGGCGACTTCATCCAATGAACCGGTGGCTTCCTTGCGATAGCGGGAGATGAAAGGGACGGTGCCGCCTTCAGCCAGCAGTTTGGCGGTGGCGGCGACTTGGCGCGGCTGGAGCTTCAGCTCGGACGCGATCTGGGCAACATACTTCTCGTTCATGAAAAGCGGCTGGTGTAACGGAGGAAGGCGCGGGTGTAAAACTCATTCCGTGAGGAATTTTTTAACCACACAATTGCTTGCCGATCGCGCCGATGAGGAAGCCAAGCACGGCACCAAGCGTGGGTGTCCAGTGGCGGCGGAGTTTTGCTTGGGGGGCGATGTCTTGGAAGACGAGGTAGAGGATGCCACCACTGGCAAAAGTCATGATGCCGGCGGTGAGTTCAGGCTGGTCTTGCAGGAGAAAATAACCGGCTGCAGCGGCGATCGGTCCACAGAGGCTCACGATGAGAAGTTTCAATAGGGCAGAGCGGGGCTTGGTGCCTGACTTCACGAGTTCACGAAAGGAGTTGAATCCTTCGGGCAAGTTCTGTGCGCCGATAAAGGCGGCGAGCAAGAAGCCAAGGCGACGGTCGTGACTGAATACGGCACCGAGGGAAATGGCTTCCGGGATGAAATCCACAAGCATGGCCATGAATTGGGCCTTGGTGCCGCCGGTTTTCGCGAAAGTCACATCCAGATAGCAAAAGCATATGCCCCCAGCGAGGAACGCGAGTTAGAGGAGCCAAGGGTTAAGGAGTTCGATGCCAGTGGGCATGAGGGCAAAGGCGACGGCGGCGAGGAGCACACCGCCGCCCATGGCGGTCATGAAGTGGATGAATTCCTGTTTGGCTTCGGAACGGGGGGAACGTTCGAGTTGGGCGAGGGCTCCGCCGAGGAAGGACGCGAGCCCGGCGAGCCAAGAGGCGATGAGGATGATTACAAGGGGACTCATTTCTACACGCTGCGGCCTTTGCGCGTCATAGTACCCAAACGCTAGGTTGATGTCCAACTACGGCTTGGCAGTTTCCTGGTCAACCAAGTTGGCTGACCAATGCCCACCAGTTAAGAGCGTGCTTTGGGCCAGCGGCGGAGGCCGTTTTGGGCGAGGAGGCGCCAGACCATGAAGACGGCTTCGTAGACGATCTTACGGGAGATCTTGGAGGTGCCTTGAAAGCGGTCGGTGAAAATAATTGGGACTTCGACGACGCGCATGCCTTGTCGCCAGAGTTTATGGGTGAGCTCGATCTGGAAGCTATAGCCGTTGGAGCGGACGCCGTCGAGGTCGATGGATTTAAGGGCGTGGCGCCGGAAGCATTTGAACCCGCCAGTCGGGTCGCTGAAGGGCATGCCAGTGATGATGCGGACGTAGAGGCCGGCGCTCATGCTGAGCATGAGGCGCGTGAGGGGCCAATTGATGACGCGGATGCCGTTGCAGTAGCGGGAGCCGATGACGAGGTCGGCGTCTTTGGCTGCTTCAAGAAATTTGGCGATGTCGTCGGGGTTATGGGAGAAATCGCCGTCCATCTCCATGATGTATTCGTAGTCGCGCTCGAGAGCCCAGGCGAATCCGGCGCAATAGGCGCGGCCGAGGCCGTTCTTTTCGGCGCGATGGAGGACGTGGACTTGGGGATGTTTCGCGGCGAGGTCATCGGCGATCTTTCCGGTTCCATCAGGGGAGTTGTCATCGACGACGAGGAGGTCAATGGCCACGGGCAGGGAAAGGAGTTTGGCAACGAGCGGGGGGAGGTTATCCCGTTCGTTGTAGGTCGGCACAATGACTAAAGCCTTTTGATCCATGTGGAATGAACGTGCTTCTTGCTATCTGACTGGCGGGCAGGGGGCAAGCCGATTGCATCGGCAGGCCTCCATAGGAAAGGATTTGAGAGGCTCAGTATCGAGCATAAAGTGTGCAAGAAATTCAAAGCTAAATGCGAAATAAGAAGGGAGGCTGATAAGATGTTAAGGGGAGTTGTAATGTGTGGGGAGGTTATTGCGTGAAGGAAGATGTGGAGGTAGGATGTTCAAAATGAGTGCAAATTCTGCGTCGGATTTCATGAAGCTGGTGCGGTTCTCGATCGCATTAAGCTTTGCGGGGTTGTCCGGTTTCATGTCGTCCATCCGCCAGATCAATCCGCATGCGCGGTTTGCGTTTGACTGGATCGTGATCCTGGCATTGGTGTTTGGGTGGTTTTTTGGTGCCTGGTTCACCAAGGCGTTCTTGCCGCAGGATGAAAAGGCTGTGAGTGATGAGGATGAGAAATTGCGCCGGGGGCGGTTGGCTAAGCTGGGCTTCTTTGGGTTGTTGCCGAGCGGGGCGATCTTGATGGGGTTGGTGTTTTTGGTGGGGGATGCTTCGAGCAAGAAGCAGTATGATTACTTTCTGGGGTTTGCCGGTGCGGTAGTTTTTCTGACCGTGCTGGGGTGGTTATTGCACAAGGTGGTGAATTTTTTTGAAGGGATGTCGGATGGGGAAGCGCCAGAGGAGAAAAAGGATGGAGGCGGGCGGAACTAGATCCGGGAGGGATTAACCACTCGTTTTAAAGTGGGATTTTATAGAGGGAGGTGGTGTGGTGTCGGATTTGTGTATGGAAAAAACACAGGATCTGTTTTAGGGTGAGCTTAGCTTTTTGATTGTTCAACGCTTAGGCCACCGCAATTGACTAGCCGTAAATTGCCATTATCAGGTGAGAGGCCTAGCGTCTGGCAATATCGAGATTCAGCGTCATAATTGCTGCTAAAATAAGGATTTAAGGCACGTCTTGCCACGGGTTGGCATAGTGGCATATAGTTTAAGCACGGGTCGGGTAATTGATGAATCCAAATATACAGCAGACAGCAAATGGAGCTTCCGACCGGTCGGCTTTGATCGTCGTGGTGGATGATGAGCCGATGGTTGGAGAATTGGTGCATACCATATTTTCCTTGGAAGGCTGGGATGCTCAAGTGTTTCAAGATCCCACTGAAGCGTTGCAGGAGTTGCGTGGGTGGCCTGGACCGCCCGCCCTACTGTTGACAGATTTTCGTATGCCGGGCATGAACGGCATGGAGTTGATTCAGGGAGTGAAGCGAAAATTTCCTCAGCTTAAGACGGTGCTTTTTAGCGGTAATGTGGATGAATCCATCCAGAACCAGTATGCGCAACGGGCGGATGCTTTTATCCGCAAGCCGTTTTATCCTCAGCTTTTGCTGGACACAGTACGCAAGGTCATCAAGGAGGGGGGGGCTCCCAATGGCATTGTTTGACGGCAACGTTTTGACGCGATGAATTTGCGCGGAAAAAAACTCGGTCTGCTTCTTTCCATATCCCCTGACCACGTAAATTTTTCCCATGGTGTCGGCTTGGCGGAAACTGCCCTGGCCAGCGGCGTGGAAGTCTATCTCTATTGTATCGATGAGGCTGTGCCGGGCATTCAAGATCCGCGCATCATCCGGTTGAAGGAAAATGGGGTGCGCCTTTTCGCCTGCGCTTATGGCGCGCACAAACGCAACCTGACCATGAACGATACCGCATTGTTCGCGGGATTGACCGTCGTAGCAGATCTGATGGCGGATACGGACCGGTTCATCAGTTTTAACTAGATCATGAGCGAGTTGGTCAAAAATGTTTTGCTGGTGGTGACGGCGGACCCACGCGTGAGTGGACGCGCCGCCGAGGCAATCCGCATCGCGGCCGGGATTGGCGGGTGGGAAAAAGTAGCAGTGAAGCTTTGCCTTTGCGGCGAGGCCCGGCGGGTGCTGGCCGAGACGACGGACGATCTGATCAACGGGGATGTCTGTGAGTCATACTTGCCTTTGCTTTTGGAGTCAGAAAAAAAAGTGCATGTGCTAACGGTAGAAGATGAGTCTGGCGTGTTATTTCCTAATGTGACGATGGTGACGGTTTCCCAATTGGCTGCCATGGGGCGGGAGTCAGATAGCGTCCTGCGTTTTTGAGATGAAGAAGATACTTCATGTATTGACCCGGGATGGAGATGAACTGGCCGAGGCCATAGTGGCGGCAGATCAAGCATCCGATGTGTCCGTCATTGTGATGCGGCTACCACCATCTAAGGTTGAATATCAGCAACTTTTGGAAGCAGTTTTCGAAGCCGATTCAGTGCAATCTTGGTAGGATTGACTCAGCGACTGCCAGGAATCAGGATGTTTGATAATCCTTATCGCAGCGGTATGCGAACATCTGGTCTTGGTTGATATCGCGAAAGATGAAAACGAGCACTGAAAGCAGCCCCAGTCTGTCTTTTGCCCGCATCTGCAGCCTGTTGCTGCTCTTGCTGGGGGGAGGGGTGTTTGTGGGGTGGCTCGTTGAGAGCATCCCGATGGTGGCCGTGGTGCCGGGATTTGCGCCGATGCAGCCCAATGCCGCGCTGTGCTTTATCCTCTGTGGTGCAGCTTTGCTGGCCGGGATATCCGGCCGGGAGCAATGGACGACTGCTCTTGGAGCACTGGTCGGAGCGATTGGCTGGCAACTTTTTCCGAGCATTCATTAGGCAGGGATCTGCATATCGACCAGTTGCTGGTTAAACCGTTCTATGCCGAGCGGGCGGTATCTCCCGGCCGGATGCCGGTCCTTTCTTCTTTGTGTTTCGCCTTGGTCGGGATGGTGCTGGTGTTAAAGACGCGGACTACCCGGGTGAAACAATGGCGGGTGGTGCTGGCAGTTTGCACCAGTATCGTGATGGGGTTGGCGACCACGGCCTTGTTCGCCTATGCATTGGATGTGGAAGCTCTGCAAGGCTGGCAGCGTCAGATCGGCCAGATGGCTTTGCACACTTCGGTGGGTTTGCTTTTGTTGGGTTCCGGCCTCTTTGCTTTGAGTTGGCACCGCACCAGAAGGGAACAAATGGGTTTGCCCATATGGCTGCCTTTGCCGGTCGGTATCGGTGCGGTGTCTGCCACGGTTTGTGTTTACCTGATGGTGCTGGCCTCGCAGAGCATACAGACGGACCGGTTGACCGTGCATCAATTGGATAGCATCCGGGTCTTGGTGAAGAACGCCATCGATGAACGGATGGGGGCCCTCGACCGGATGGCCCGCCGTTGGGAAGCCACGGGAGGAATACCGGAATACGAATGGAAGATCGATGCAGCGAATTACATTCGCGACCTGAAAGGATTTCAAGCGTTGCAATGGGTGGATGCGGATCTGACCGTCCGGCGTTGCGTGCCGATAGCCGGGAATGAATCGGTTGTCGGTGTCAAGCTGGGCGATAATCCGGCTCGCCGGCAGATCTATGAACGATCTCGGTCTCTTGGCAAGCTGACCTTTACCCCGGCCATCAATCTTATCCAAGGCGGGCGCGGTTTTTTGGTCCATGTTCCGCTGACGGTCAACGGACGTCCGGATGGTTTCATCGTGGGGGTGTTCCGTTCCCAAGATTTTTTGAGCAGCGTGATCCGCCCGGAGTTGGTGAGCGATTACTCGCTCTTTATCTATGAGGCGGATAGGGAGCTTTACCGTTCGGACCAAACTCGCTTTGGGCCGAATCATGATTTGGTCAAGGAAGCAGACTTAAAGATCCCGGTATCGAGTGGCAGATGTTGCTGGAGCCTCTTGGTAGTGTTGTCGATTCCAAGCTGGCTGTGGCAGTCCTTTGGATCGGTGGGGTCATTTCATTACTGCTGACGGGAATGACTTTTCTGGCCCAGACCGCGTATCGCCGGACGGCAGAATTGCAGGCGGGTAATGAAATGCTTTCCGAAGAGGTGATGGAGCGGCACCGGGTGGAGCAGGAGTTGCGGAAATTGGGCATCGCCCAACGGGCCATCCTGAGCAGTGAGAATTACTCCGTGATCGCCACCGGCATGGACGGCACCATCACGGCCTTCAATGCGGCGGCGGAACGGATGCTCGGTTATAAGGCGGAGGAGATGATCGGCAAGTCTTCGCCAGCCATCATCCATGTCAAAGCGGAGTTGGAAGCCCGTGCGCTGGAACTGGAGCAAGAACTGAACCGCCGGATCGATCCGGGCTTTGAAGTGTTTGTGGCGCTGGCCCGGCAAGGGAAGACAGATGAGCGGGAGTGGACTTATGTGCGGAAGGACGGCACGACCTTTCCCGTGCTGCTTTCCGTGACAGCCATCCGGGATGAACATCAGGACACCATTGGATTCTTGGGCATCGCCAGTGACATCTCTGAGCGGAAACGGGCGGAAAAAAATCTGGCCGATGAGAAAGCCCGTCTGTTCGCCTTTATCGAGCATGCTCCGGCAGCCGTCGCGATGTTTGACCGCGAGATGAGGTATATCGCCGCGAGTCAACGTTGGTATCAGGACTATGGGCTTACGGATGAGAACATCATCGGACGAAGCCATTACGACGTTTTTCCGAACATCACCGAACATTGGAAAGGCATTCACCAGCGTTGTCTGGAGGGGGCGGTGGAAAGAGCGGAGGATGATATTTGGGTGCCTCCCGGGTGGGATCATGAGCAACACCTTCGCTGGGAGATCCGGCCTTGGTATGACAGCACAGGCACGATTGGTGGCATCATGATGTTCACGCAGGAAATCACCGTCGACCGTATGCGGGAAATCGAGCTGGCCAAGACAAGGGATGAGGCGGATGCTGCCAATCAGGCCAAGAGCGAGTTCCTGGCGAATATGAGCCATGAGATCCGCACGCCGATGAATGGTGTCATCGGCATGACCGGGTTGTTGTTGGACACCCCGCTTACCCCGGAACAGCGTAACTTTGCGGAGACTATCCAATTCAGTGCCGAGTCCTTGTTGACCATCATCAATGACATTCTGGATTTCTCCAAGATCGAGGCAGGCAAGCTGATCTTTGAAACCTTGGATTTCAACCTGCGGGAGACGGTGGAAGGTTCTTTGGATATCTTGGCGCAACGGGCGCAGGCGAAAGGTATCGAACTGCTGGCGTGGCTGGCTCCGGAAGTGCCGGTGGATCTGCGGGGTGATCCGGGGCGCATCCGGCAAGTGCTGAACAACCTCCTGAGCAATGCCGTGAAGTTCACGGAACAGGGCGAGGTGGTTTTGAATGTCAGTTTGGCGAGCGAGACCGCCAGCCAGGCCGTGTTGCGTTTCGAGGTGAAAGACAGTGGTATAGGTATTCCTGAGGAGACACAAAAACGCCTGTTCACGGCCTTCACCCAAGCGGATGGTTCCACGACGCGCAAGTATGGCGGCACCGGACTGGGGTTGGCCATCTGCCGTCAATTGGTGGAGCTAATGAAAGGCGAGATCGGCGTTGTCAGCGAGGCGGGCAAAGGTTCCACTTTCTGGTTTACCGCCTGTCTGGAGAAGCAGCCACAGGTGGCCACCCGGATCGTGCCGGTGGCTCCCGGCCTGCAGGCAGGGGACAAGGTGCTGGTCGCCTTGGAGAACCAGGCCAACCGCGATTATATGTGTCAGCAGTTGGTGGCCTGGAAAATGAATGCGGTGGCGGTCGGTACGGCCGAAGAATCCTTGCAGGCGTTGCGCGATCTGACCCGCACGCAGGGACGTTTCAAACTGGCGGTGCTGGATCGCAAGCTACCTGGTATCGATGGGCTGGCTTTGGCTCGCATCATCCGGCAGGAGACGTCTTACAGCAGCTTGAAGCTGGTCTTGTTGGATTCGGCCACCCAGCCAGCCCACGCTCAGGAACTTGCTGCCGCCGGGATAGATGGCTGCCTGCAACGTCCTTTGACGCAATCGCACATTTTGGACTGCCTGATGGAGGTCAGCAACAAGGCTTCGAAATTGCGTCCGACCCGGGCCTTGCCCGAAGACATGGAAGATGTATCTGCCGGCATGCAAGTCCGGCGGAAAGTAAAACTGCTGCTCGCGGAAGATAACATGGTCAACCAGAAGGTGACCTTGGGGCAGTTGCGGAAGCTGGGTTGCCAGGCAGATTGTGTGGCAAACGGCCTGGAAGCCTTACAGGCATTGGCCACCATCCCTTATGATGTGGTGCTGATGGATTGCCAGATGCCGGAGATGGATGGCTTTGAGGCGACCCGTGAAATCCGCCGCCGGGAAAGACTGCAGCCGTCCCGTAAACCGGTATATATTGTAGCCTTGACGGCTAACGCGATGCAGGGGGATCGGGAACTTTGCCTGAATGCAGGCATGGATGACTATGTGACCAAACCGTTGAAGCTGGCCGATCTAAAGGCAGTCATCGACCGGTGGGCGGGAGAACCAGATGCTGATGTCGTAACACCCAAGGGGCAGCGCCTAGAAATGTCTGGAAAGGCGTTTTTTGATGTGGAGGTGCTGCGCGCAGCCACACTGGATGAACTGGAGCTCGCGACCAGCCTGGTGGAGATCTATCTGGAAGACGCCAGTCCGGCCCTGGCCAGACTGGAGACCGCCTGTGCCGCCAAGGCTTACGAGGATATCAAGAAATTGGCGCATCGTCTGCGCGGATCCAGTTCGACGATGGGGCTAGTGGGCATGGCAGAACTTTTGGACCGGCTGGAGAGCAAGGCCGCAGCCGGTGAGCCTGATTTGATGCCTACTATGATGGTTGAGTTGCGCCGGCAATTTGACCGGGGTAAGGCCGCTTTGCAGGATTATTGCAATTCACTGCCGCAGCCTTGATGCAACCCAGCGGTGAACCGCTCAGGTGTTGATCAATTTGAGGATGTCTTCGGCTGCCTGTCGGGGATTCTCTGCTTGATAGATGGGGCGACCGATGACGAGCCAGTTGGCCCCGGCGTCCATCGCTTCTTTGGGGCCCAATACGCGTTTCTGATCGCCCAAGGCATGGCCAGCGGCCCTTACCCCGGGGGTGACGAGCTTGATCTCAGAGGGGAGTATTTGGCGCAGGGCGGTGATCTCCAAGGGGGAACAGACCAATCCGCGCAAACCGCTCTGGGCGGCGAGGGTGGCCAGACGTTCCACCTGTTTGCCGATGTCGGAGCCGACACCGATCTCCGAGAGGGCCTGTTGATCCATGCTGGTAAGCACGGTCACGCCCAGAACCAGCGGAGCTTCCACGCCGGCTTGCAAGGCGGTCTTCTGGGCGGATTCCTCGGCGGCCTTCATCATCTCGCTGCCCCCGCAGGTATGGATGGTGAGCATGTCCACGCCCATGCGGGTGGCCGCGGCGACGGACTTGGCGACGGTGTTCGGGATGTCGTGAAATTTGAGGTCAAGGAACACACCGGCACCGGTGGCTTTCAGTTCTTTGACGATGGAGGGACCGGCGGAAGTGAAAAGCTCGCTGCCGATCTTGAGCGCGCCCACGGCTCCGCGCAGGCTATTGGCCAACTGCACAGCCTGTTCAGCGGTGGGGACATCCAAAGCGACGATGATCGGATTCTGCATGGCTCCAGCCTAGCAAAGGGAGGGCCGGACCGTCACGCAGCAAATGGTCAGTTTAGGCAAAACTGGACCCAAAAGACTTCTGTTCAGCGTTTTGACATCCACCCCGGCATCCCGTAGGTTCGCCGCCGCATGAATGTGATTCGCCTTACAGCGACTAATTTTGCCGAGCAGATGCGGCAGTTGACCGGTCACTCCAGCTTGTTTGACCCAGCGATCGAGGCGCGTACGCGTGAGATCGTCGAGGGGGTTTACCTGCGGGGTGATGCGGCGGTCTTGGAATACACCGAGAAGTTCAACGGGGCGCATCTGAACGTGGAAGATCTGGCGGTGGGGCAGGCTGAACTCTTTAACGCCTCGGTGACGGCGGACGAGGGGTTGCGGCAGGCGGTGGATATCGCCAGCAGCAACATCGAACTCTTCGCCCGCAAATCCTTGCGGAAAAAATGGTCGGCCAAGAACCGGCAGGGCGCGAATGTGGGGGAGAAGTTCGATCCCTTCCAGCGCGTGGGTATCTACATCCCGGGCGGCACGGCGCCATTGGTTTCGACGGCCCTGATGACGGTTACGCTGGCACGGGTGGCGGGTTGCCGGGAGATCGTGGTTTGCACGCCTTGTAATGCCAAGGGCGAGATCAATCCGGCGTTGCTCTTTGCGGCGCGTCATGCAGGAGCAACAGAGATCTATCGCGTGGGCGGGGCGCAGGCCATCGCGGCGATGTCTTACGGCACGCCGACGATCAAGCATGTGCAAAAAGTTTTTGGTCCGGGCAACGCGTATGTCGTCGCGGCCAAGCGGCTGCTCTTTGGTCATGTGGCCATCGACCTGTTGCCGGGGCCCAGCGAGGTGATGGTGATCGCAGATGATTCCGCGAATCCCAAGTTTGTGGCGGCGGATTTGCTCGCCCAGGCAGAGCATGGCTCCGGTCATGAGCGCATGTGGATGGTGACGACCTCCATCAAGTTGCTGCATGCCGTGGAGCGGGAGATCAACAAGCAATTGCCCAAGCTCTCGCGGCATGAATTCATTGCCAAAGCCTTGCACAATCATGGGCATCTCATCCTGGTGAAGTCGCTCGACATGGCCGCCGAGGTGGCGAATGCACTGGCCCCCGAGCACTGCGAAGTGATGGTGAAAGATGGGGAGGAGTTCTCCGCGAAGATCACGACGGCCGGGGCTATTTTCTTGGGCGGTTATTCACCGACTGTCATGGGTGATTACATGGCCGGGCCGAGTCACACCTTGCCGACGGGCGGGGCGGGCTTGTCCTTTGCCGGTCTGACGGTGGATCAATTCCAACGCCGGACCAGCGTGGTGCAGTACAGCAAGACCGCGCTGCAAAAGTCCCTCTCCACAATATTGAAGTTCGCCGAGATGGAAGGCTTGGACGCGCATGGGCGCTCCGCAAGCATCCGGCTGGAGGGTGGCAAGTGAGCGCTGGCAAGGTGTCGAAAACCGGAAAGTCGCCGGCAAAATTGATCCGGCCCATGGTGCATAAGCTGCATCCTTATGTGCCGGGTGAGCAGCCACGCATCCGTGGTCTCATCAAGCTGAACACGAACGAGAACCCGTATCCGCCCTCGCCGAAAGTGCTCGAAGCGACGAAGGCGGCGGTGGATGGGCGGTTGCGCCTGTACCCGAATCCCACGGCGCAGCCTTTGCGGGAGAAACTCGCCAAGCTGCACAAGTGTGCGCCGGAGAACATCATCATCGGTAACGGCTCGGACGAACTGCTCATCATGGCCGTACGGGCTTTCACCGAACCGGTGGCGACGGGAGCTCCGGCAGATAAATGCACGGTGCAGTATTTCACCCCGAGTTATTCGCTCTACCCGGTGCTGGCTGATATCCATGGGGCCCGCGCGAATGGCGTGCCGCTGAAAGCGGACTTCGGTTTGCCGACAGTGGCGGAACTTAAGAAGGGGAAGCAGTGGCGGTTCCGTGCGGCCTTGACCTTTGTCACCACACCGAACGCTCCCAGCGGGCGGGGCTATACCGTAGCTGAATTGGATGCCCTCTGTGCCGCTCAAAAGGGAATCGTGGTGCTGGACGAAGCCTATGTGGACTTCGCCCGGGAACATGCCGTGGAGCTGGTGCGCAAATATCCACACGTGATCGTCTCCCGCACCTTCTCCAAAGCTTACTCACTCTGTTTCCAACGGGTGGGGTATTTCATCGCCCATCCGGAGGTGGTGGGGGCCTTGGACCGGGTCCGGGACAGTTACAATGTGAACGGGCTGGGGCAGGTGGCTGCTTTGGCCACTTTGGGTGACCTGCCTTACTACCGGGCTAACTTTAAGAAAATCATCGCTACCCGGGCACGGCTTACGGAGGAACTGACCAAGCTTGGCTTCAGCGTCTTGCCGAGTCAGACGAACTTCATCCTGGCCAAACCGCCGCAGTTTCCGGCGGAGGAGTGGTTGGGCAAATTGCGCGATCGCAAGGTGTTAGTGCGGTGGTTCAAGTATCCGGAAGTGCGGGATTACCTGCGCATCACTATCGGATCAGACAAAGAAACTGACTTTCTGCTCAAAGCAGTGAAGACCATATTGGCCTGAGGAGATTCAGGTGGTTGGCGATTTTTGCGCAGGGCAGGACCATCATTGCTAATTTAATGATTAGGCTTGGTATCGGGAAAGACGAGTGGTAATACTAATTTAACGATGGTTGTCGGTAAGAATCGTTTCGGGTGCTGACAAGCGTGCCGGGCAATTGACGCTTGACGCTCCCTTTAACGATTTTTACCTTATACAAAACGATTTATTGCTGGATCGGCCAGCAGCGAGCGTAAGTCGGAGATAAATTCTGCCGACTTTTTTATTCCCCTGATGGGGAGAGTACTGACAGCAGCATATGAACGCCGAATTTTTAGCCAGTCTGGAGTTTTGGGAGAAAGAAAAGGGCATCAGCAAGCAGACTCTGGTCACTGCGGTGGAAGAAGCGCTGGTTTCAGCGGCCAAGAAGGCCGTGGGGCCGGCGCGTGAGTTGCGTTGCAGCATCAACCCGAAAACGGGTGATATTCAAGCATTTGCGCGTCTGATTGTCTCTGACAAGGTCATCTCCAAACATGACCAGATTTCCCTCTTGGATGCCCGCCGGATCAATCCGGATGTCCAGATCGGTGAAGAGGTGGAAGTGGAAGTGACTCCGACGGGTTTCGGCCGCATCGCCGCCCAATATGCCAAGCAGGCACTGCTCCAGCAGGTTCGCCGGGCGGAGAAGGATTTGATTTATGCCGAGTTCAAGGACCGTACAGGCGACATCGTGAGTGGTGTCGTCCGCCGGTTTGAGCGCTCGGATGTGATTGTGGATTTGGGCCGTTACGAGGCTTTGATGCCGAACCGTGAGCGGGTTCCGATTGAGGAATATCAGGTGGGTGAACGCATTCGTTGCTTCGTGAAGGCGGTGGAGCATACCAACCATGGTCCTGAGATCATCCTGTCCCGGGCTGACCCCCAATTCGTGGTGAAGCTGTTCCAATTGGAAGTGTCCGAGATCAGTGATGGCACAGTGGAGATCAAATCCGTTGCGCGTGAGCCCGGTTTCCGCACCAAGCTGGCGGTTTACTCCCGTGATTCCAAAGTGGATCCCGTGGGTGCCTGTGTCGGCCTCCGTGGTCAGCGCGTGAAGAATATCGTCCGCGAACTCAACAATGAGAAGGTGGACATCATTAAGTGGGATTCGAATGTCCGCACGTTCATCACGAACGCGCTGGCGCCGGCCCAGTTGAAAAACTTTGAGATCGATGAGCAGAGCCGCCGCGTCCGTATCTTGGTGAGCGAAGACCAGTTGTCTTTGGCCATCGGCAAGCGCGGTCAGAATGCCCGTTTGACCTCCAAACTGACTGGTTGGCACGTGGACATCCAGCAGGAGCAGGTGACGACGGTCGGTTTCGAGGAAAAGGTTGCCTTGGCCGTGCGGGAAGTGGCGACAATTCCGGGTATCAGCAGTGCCGATGCCGATGTGTTGGTGCATCATGGATTCCTGGGTTTGGATGCGCTAATGCAAGCGGAGTTGGGCGATTTGGAAGAGATTCCGGAGCTGGCCGCCCGGGCGCAGTCGATTTTTGATGCTGTGCAGGCCGAGTCGTTGCGCCGCCGCCTGTTGGCGGATGGCGAGCAAGGTTAAATTAATGCGGCCATCCTGCCGATGGCCGGTGTGATCATGAACACGACGACGGTGGCAGAAGAGACGAGAGATTTTATTATATGCCGGTTCGTATTTACGATATTGCAAAGAAGCTGGGGATTGAGAGCAAGGACGTCCTTGCCAAGGCGAAAGAACTCGGCATCAACGAGGCGCGCGTAGCGTCCAGTTCCCTCGACAAGATCACCGCGGAATATTTGGAAGAGCAGATGGGGGGCAGCGCCCCGCCGCCATCTGATACGCCCGCACCGGTGCAGGAAGCGGAGCCGGTCATCATCATTTCAGCCCCACCTGAGCCCGAGCCAGAACCGGAGCCGGAACCTGCTCCCCAAGCCCAGGAAGTCGCTGAGGCACCCGCCCCGGAAGCTACTCAGGCAGCGCCTTCTGCTGAACCTGTCACTGGATCCGCCCCTGAGGCATCCAAGAGTGAAGCTCCCGCAGCGGAATCTGCTGCGGAGCCTGAAGCCGCCAGCGAGGATTCTGCTAAGGCCGATACGGCTGAGGCAGGGAAGCAGGCTGATGCTGGTCCGAAAATCGGTGAGAAGATTGGGTTCATCCAATTGCCCAAGAAGTCTACTCCGCCACCGGCACCTGCACCGCAACAGCAAAGCCCCCGACAAGGCAATGCCCCCGGCCAGCAACGTCAACAAGGGCAGTATGGCCAGCGGCCCGGCCAGCAGGGACGCCCGGGTCAGCAGCAAGGTCGCGGTCAGGACTCACGTTTTGGTGGTCGCCAGCAGTTTGGTCGTGGTGGTCAGCAGCCATTTAACCAGCAACGTTCTCAAGCACCCGCAGCCCCGGCCAAGCCGACGGGTCCGATTTTGCCGAGTAATGCGCCGGTGATCACGATGAAGGCACCGGTGGTCGTCCGTGAACTGGCCGACCAGCTTAAGCGCAAACCTTTCCAATTGATCGCCGACCTGATGGAGTTGGGCGTTTTTGCGAACGTCAATCAGGCCATCGAAGAAGATGTCGCCAAGCGCCTTTGCGCCAAGCATGGCGTGAAGTTCGAGCTCGAGAAGCGCGAACGAGGCGGCGGTGTCGTCCATGCCCCGATCAAGAAGATCGAGGATGATGAAGACGACAAGCCGGAGCAACTCAAGCCGCGTCCGCCAGTGGTCACCATCATGGGCCATGTTGACCATGGCAAGACCACCTTGCTTGACAGCATCCGCAAGGCCAATGTCGTTGCCGGTGAAGCCGGTGGCATCACCCAGCACATCGGTGCTTACACGATTTCCTTCCCGCATCCCGAGCGGAAGGGCGAGGTCCAGCAAATCACGTTCTTGGATACTCCGGGCCATGCGGCGTTCAGTGCGATGCGTGCCCGTGGTGCCAATGTCACCGACATCGTTGTGCTCGTGGTGGCCGCGAATGACGGCGTGATGCCGCAGACGATGGAAGCCCTCAATCACGCCCAGGCGGCCAATGTGAAAATCATTGTGGCTGTCAACAAGTGTGACCATCCGAACGCCAATGCCCTTAAGGTGCGTCAGCAGTTGCAGGAAAAGGGACTGGTGCCAGACGACTGGGGTGGTGAAACGATTTACGTGGATTGCTCCGGCCTCACGAAGCTGGGCGTCGACAAGCTGCTGGAGATGATCTTGCTTCAGGCGGACATGATGGAACTCAAAGCGAACCCTGACCGGAACGCCAAGGGCAACGTCATCGAATCCGGTCTGCAGCCTGGTGGTCCTACGGCCACGGTGCTGGTGCGCAAGGGCACGCTCAAGGTGGGCGATGTCATTTTGTGCGGTGAGAATTACGGCAAGGTGCGCGCTTTGATCAATGAAGATGACAAGCGTATGCAGTCTGCCGGTCCTTCTCACGCCGTCAAGGTGTTGGGTCTGAACGGCGTGCCGGATGCTGGTGCTGAGTTCGTCGTCCTGAGCAACGAGAAGCAGGCACGCGAAGAGGCTGCCAAGCGCATCCAGGAAGCCCGCGAAGCTGCTGCGCAAGAGAGCCGTCCCAAAGTCAGCCTCGAGAACCTTTTCTCCACGCTCGCGGAGAATTCGGCCAAGGTGCTCAAAGTGGTGGTCAAGGCGGATACGCAAGGATCGCTGGAAGCCATCGTTGACGCGCTCAACAAGATCGAATCCGACAAGGTTTCGCTGGAGGTCATCCACAACGCCGTCGGTACCGTCACGGAATCAGATGTGCTCCTGTGCTCGGCCTCGAAAGCCATTATCCTTGGTTTCCATACGCGCATCGACAACGGGGTTGCCGACGTGGCCAAGCGTGAAGGCATCCAGATCAAGCTTTACTCCATCATCTACGAGTTGGTGGATGAGATCAAAGCCGCGATGGCCGGCCTGCTTGACCCGTTGGTCAAGGATGTTGTCGTGGGTTCGGCGGAAGTCCGCCAGATATTCGAACTCTCCAAGGGTGGCAATGTGGCCGGTTGTGCGGTCTCCACGGGCCGCCTGGTCAAAGGCAAGGTCCGCGTCATGCGCCGCAAGAACCTCATTTTCGAAGGCAACATGTCTTCGCTGCGCCGCTTCCAGGACGAAGTCAACGAAGTGCGCACCGGCATGGAATGCGGTATCCGTCTGGATGGTTTCAACGACTTCCAGGTGGGCGATTCCATCGAATGTTTCACGCAGGAGAAGGTGGCGCAACAGCTGTAACGGGTGTAATCTGGATTCCGATATGCCATCAGTACGGGCAGCGCGCGTGCGCGAACTTTTGAAGCGCACACTGGGTGAGATCATCCGCCGGGAATTCTCGACGAATGATTGCGGCATCATTTCTGTCAATGATGTGCAGGTGGCCGGCGACTTCCAGTCGGCCACGGTCTTCCTCAGCATCATCGGCTCCAAGGCCCAGAAAAAACTGGGTGAGGAGAAGCTTCAATCCGAGCGTAAACGTATCCAGGGCTTGTTGGGCCAGGAAGTGGTTCTCCGTTATACCCCGGTCCTGAAACTGGTGATTGATGACTCCATTGAACGGGGTGACCGCGTCCTCCAGATCATCCAGGAGCTGGAAAAGTCCGACCCTGCTTCATGAAATCCGTTCCGAAAATCCTGCAGCGCATCATCGATACAATGCGCAAGGCGCAAACTTTTTGCGTGGTCGGCCATATCCGGCCGGATGGTGATTGCATCGGCTCCCAACTCGGATTGACGCTGGCCTTGCGCGGTCTGGGCAAGGATGCCGTCTGCTGGAATCAGGATGTGGTCCCGCAGAAGCTTTCTTTTCTGGACCCGGACAAGGTCGTTTCCAAGCCGGTCAAGGGCAAGCATTTCGACTGTGTCATCGCTACGGATTGCGCGAGTTTTGAGCGTTTGGGAACGGTTGGGGAACATATTCAGAACCGGGATATCTTCATCAATATCGACCACCACGGGAGCAATACGCGGTATGCCGATATCAACTGGATTTCCCCCAAGGAGCCTTCCTCCGGTGAACTGATTTTCCGGTTGTTGAAAGCAGCGAAGTTGCCGGTTACCCCGACGATCGCGAACTGTCTTTTCACTGCGGTCAGTACGGACACGGGTTCGTTCCAATACGCCTCGACGCGTCCATCCACTTATCACACGGCTGCTGAGTTGGTGAAGCACGGTGCGGAGTTGGGGCGCATCTGCCACGAGGTCTATCAGTCATATCCGCTTTCCCGGGTCCGCTTGTTGCGGCACGTATATAATTCCTTCCGTTTGGTCCATGATGAGCAGATCGCCTATTTCTGGCTTAAGCCGGTGGATTTCGCCCGTACAGGGGCGACCACGGCGGACAGCGAGGGTTTGATCGATCATGTCCGTGATATCGAGCCCGTGGTGGTGGCCTGTGTTTTTGAAGAGATGGAGCCGGAGGTGACCCGAGTGAGTCTGCGGTCCAAGACCAAGGATGTGAATGTCAGTGCCATTGCCCAGGAATTTGGTGGCGGTGGACATCCGGCAGCCGCCGGGGCGCGGATTGAAGGGCGGCCTCTGACGGTGCAGCGGCGGGTGCTGGCGGCCGTGCGTAAAGCTTTGGATGCGGTAAAATCATGAGTTTGCAGAATTTTGACGCGCTGGATGGCGCCCTGCTGGTGGACAAACCAAAGGGGATGACTTCGCACGATGTGGTGGATGAGATTCGCCGCTATTTCAATATCAAGAAAGTGGGGCATTGCGGCACCTTGGATCCCAATGCCACCGGTCTGCTGATCTTGGTTTTGGGCAAGGCTACCAAACTTTCCGAGCGATTGATGTCCGATGACAAGGTGTATGAGGGCACAGCCAAATTCGGTGAGACAACAGATAGCTACGATATCGATGGTGAACTGGTGAGTTCCCTGCCGGTGCCGCCGTTGACCTTGGACATCTTGAACCAGGAGGCAGATACCTTTGTCGGTGATATCTTGCAAACTCCGCCCATGGCCTCAGCCATCAAGAAAGACGGGGTGCCGCTCTACAAGTTGGCCCGCAAAGGCGTGGAAGTGGAGCGTAAGCAACGGCTTATCCATATCTACACCTATCGGTTCCTGACCTATGAGGAGCCGCTGGCTACTTTCCGTGTCGCCTGCACCAAGGGCACCTATGTGCGCAGCTTGGTGCATGATTTGGGGCAAAAGATTGGGTGTGGCGCACATCTCACGGCGTTGCGTCGGACGGTCTCCGGCAAGTTTGATGTGGCTGATGCGATGTATCTCGACAATCTTCTGGCTTTGAAGCCAGCGGAACTTGCTGCGCGGGTCATCCCGTTCCTCAAACTCACCTGATTCTTTACTGCCATGAAGATCATTCGCTCCGCCCGAGAACTGGAGACTGGGGTGCGAAAAGTGTCTTTGGCCATCGGCTTTTTTGACGGTGTCCATCTCGGTCATCAGCAGGTCATCCGGCAGACTATTCTGGACGCCCGCCAGCAGGAGGGGATTTCCTTGGTTGTCACCTTTGACCGCCATCCGGCTGAAGTGATCGCTCCAGATCGTGTGCCTCCGCTCATCTATGACCAGCAGCAAAGGGTGGAAGCCATCCGCGCGCTGGGGGCCGACGCCTTGCTATTGCTGCCTTTCGATGAAGCCTTCAGCCAGATGGATGGCGAGAGCTTCATC
>JAURFH010000080.1 GCA_030834415.1 Verrucomicrobiota bacterium
CATGCAAGGCCACACGGCCTGGCTTACCACAGCGCGCCACGAGGATCTGGGCGATAACCGCCTGCAACACCGTGGAGAGCTGAATACGGATCGTTTCCTGCGCGTTGATGGGAAACGCGTTCACGATACGGTCAATCGTCTTGGCTGCAGAGTTTGTGTGCAGCGTGCCGAAGACCAAGTGACCTGTCTCGGCCGCCGTCACAGCCGCTTCGATCGTCTCCAAGTCACGCAACTCACCGACCAGAATCACATCCGGATCCTGACGCAGGGCGCGGCGCAAAGCCTCGGCGAACGAAGGCACATCCACATGCACCTCACGTTGGGTGATGACAGCCTTCTTGTGCTTGTGGTAAAATTCGATCGGGTCCTCAATCGTGATGATGTGCGCCTCATCGCGGGTCTCGTTCAGGATGTTGATCATCGAGGCCAATGTGGTGGACTTGCCGGAACCCGTGGGGCCGGTCACCAGAATCATGCCGCGCGGCTTGTTCAGCAACTGATCCACCAAGGTCTTGGACAGGCCGATCTGGTCGATGGTCAGCAATTTGTTCGGAATCTGGCGCAAAACGAGCGCGAAGTTGCCGCGCTCTTTGAAAATACTGCAACGGAAACGGGCCAACTCACCGAAGGCGAACCCGAAGTCAGCACCGCCCTTTTCACGCACCTGTTGTACGGAGTCATCAGAAGCGATGGCGTTCATCAGTTCTTCCGTGTCCTCAGATTTCAACGGCGGGCCTTCAACCCTCTCAAGTGTGCCGTTGAGCCGGATGCACGGCGGAATACCTACCCGGAGATGCAAATCAGCCGCCCCTTCATTGACCATCAGGGTCAGCAAGTCGGACATCGCGTATGACATAACTTATAATCTGCTAAATCAATCGGCCGCACACCATTAGGCGACCGCACCCATTATGTGATCTGTTCATCATCACCCACCGTCGCGCGGATGACTTCTTCAGTGGTGGTCAAGCCGGAGAGCACCTTGCGAGCACCATCCTCACGCAAAGTCCGCATACCCATCTCACGGGCCCGGGCCCGCAAGACCGTGGTCGGCACGCGGTCATTTATGAGCTTGCGCACTTCGTCATCCACCAGAAAGATCTCGAAGATACCGAAACGGCCACGGTAACCGCCCTTGTTGCATTCATTGCAACCCTTGCCTTTCTTGCAATTCACCTCGCCCACCGTGCGCGGGTCGATACCCAAGGTCCGGTATTCCGAATCGGACGGGATATGCGGCTGGGCGCACTTTTTGCAAATCTTACGCACCAGACGTTGCGCCATCATCGCGCGGGTCGAGGAAGCCACAAGGAAGGGCTTGACCCCGATATCGATCAAACGTGTCACGGCACCCGGCGCATCATTCGTATGCAGCGTGGAGAACACCAAGTGACCGGTCAGGGAGGCATTGATGGCGATGGACGCCGTCTCAATGTCACGAATTTCCCCAAGCATCACGACGTTCGGCGCCTGACGCAGCATCGAGCGCAAGGCCAATGCGAAGGTCAATCCCACCGTTTCACTGACCTGAACCTGGTTGATACCTGCCAGCACGTATTCGACCGGGTCTTCCACGGTGATGATCTTGCGGTCGGGTCGGTTGATGTAGTTTAGACAGGAGTAAAGCGTAGTCGTTTTGCCAGAACCCGTCGGACCGGTCACCAGCAGGATGCCGTCTGGCAAACCGATCAACCGCTCGAACGTCTGCTGGTCATCAGAAAGGAAGCCCAATTCGGCCAGACCGAGTTTCAGACCGGTCTTATCCAAGATACGCATGACGATACTCTCGCCGTGGTTCGTGGGGAGACAGGAGACACGCAAATCGATGGATTTGCCCACCACGTTCATCTGGATACGACCGTCTTGCGGCACGCGCTTCTCAGCGATGGACATACCCGCTTGGATCTTGAGACGGCTGATAAGAGCAGCCTGCAAGCGCTTGGGCGGGTTGTTCATCTCCTGCAAAACACCGTCAATTCGATACCGGACCCGGAACCGCTTCTCCAACGGTTCAAGATGAATATCGGATGCCCGCAACTTGAAAGCTTCGACGATGATCGAGTTGACCAGCTTGATGATGGGCGCGTCTGCGTCTACCTCTGAGCCGTCGTCCTCAGTCACCGCGACGTTCTGGAACTCGGTCATGTCCACTTCACCCTGGGTGATGTTTTGGATGAACTGGTTCGCCTCACCAGAGGTGCCACCACCATAATATTTGGAGAGGGCTGCATCCAAGGCATCCTCGGTGGCCACGCAAACCTCGATCTCCTGCTTGAGGATATGGTGCAAGGTATCCAGAGTGTCCAAGTCAGAGGGGTCGGCAATGGCGAGCCGGATGCTGCCCGGGTTCAAGGCCACCGGCATCACCTTGTATTTACGGGCGATATTACGCGATACCGCCGCGATGGCCTCGTCGGAAATACGCAATTCACCCAAGTCCACCACTTCTGCGCCAAACTGGGCCGCTTTAGCCTGCGTGACGTTCAGAGTGGATATCCAACTCTTGGCCAGAGCAGTATCGATGATACCCACTCCCGCCCCTTCTGCCTCTTGACGCAAGGTTTCAATCTGCTGGTTGGTCAACCAGCCCATGTCCACCAAGGTATCAACCAGATAATCGTCTCGTACTGCCACGACTCGCCTTCGGTACGTTAAATTTGTCTATTGGAAATTCGCGCGCAGACTATCGGGCAACCAGACCAAAGTCAACGCACATACGAGGATACTTCTCTTCATTTACAACAGTTGTGGTTGAGGGAAAACTCGTCCGGGATGAACGGTTTTTCAACTGGTATTTTTGACCGCCTTGCCGGGGGGGGGGGGCCAAAATGGACACCCCTCAGTTCCATGAAAGGTCTTCCGGCCCATCCGCCAGCAATCGTTCCCGCCAGCCTTTCTGCCGCATGATGGTGCGCCAAAGCTCATCTGGCGGAGCATCAAAAACCAGTTCCAAGGTGGCGGGATGGAGCAGCCAGCTTTGCCGCTTCATCTCGTCCTCCAACTGGCCCGGACTCCAGCCGGCATAGCCCGCGAAGACCCGCACCTTCTGGGTAGTCGAGTAGGATTCGCCCAATTCCACCAAACCCTCCAAGGAATGCCCCAAGTTAAGATTAGGCATCACATTCGCATGTGGCACAAAAACATCGGTATGCAGGTAAGACAGGGCATTGGCCTGCACGGGGCCACCCACATACAGGGGGAGAGATTCCAAACGGGCAGGGAGGCTTGATTCGATGACATCCTCCACCTTGCTCTTGCTGGGCTGGGTCAAGACCAAGCCAAAAGCACCCTGCTCATCATGCTGACATACCAAGACCACTGAGCGATGAAAGTACGACCCCTTCAAGTTGCCGCCATCCAACAGCAACTGGCCTACCAAATATTTCTGAGACTTAGGCATACACCCCGGACAGGTGTCTCAATTTGACGCAAACCGGGCGGTTCGACAACCCCATTCCAGCAGATGTAAAAGACACGTTCACAGCAGGTTCCCGGTGCTCCACTATTTCGTCAAAGTCTCCATCCTCATACAAGTCGCTTTGCGAAACAGCGGTTCCGTATTAGGATATCTCACATGTTGCGATTGTTTATTTTTGCGCTTTTGGCAGTTTCCCTGCTCGTCTCAGGTTGCAAATCCAACTCCGGCAGCCGCGAATTCATACCGGGCCGGGGCTGGGTACCAACCCGCTAACACTCATTTCCGGTTCACCGGACGGAAGCTTCTCCGGCTTGTTTTTTGAACAAACCGGCAGTTAGCAACGTCGCGATAAGACGGTTTTGGCAGTTTAATGCAGATGATTTGGCTCAGACGTTCCGGGAACTGGATCGAGCAACACCCCCTGTTGTTCGCTCTTGGTGTCTCGTTGGCTGTACACGTCCTGCTTTTCACCCTCGCGGCGACCGCCTTGGGAGTGGCGCTCTTGCGCGACCCGGAATTACTCAAGCAGATCGCCCAATCACCAGAAAAAATCATCGAACTCACCGCGCAAAAGTTTGAGACCGCGCCACCCCGTCCGGACCAAGTCATACCAGAACCGGAACAGCAGATGCCTATGTTATTCGTGGAAGTGGACCCGTCGCTAAGCGAAACTGAAGAGCCAAAGAAAGCAAAATACTACGCCGCCCAGAACTCACTGGCTGCCAACCCAGATACCAAACTGGATACGGACCAACCCAAAATCGACGGGCGGCAGACCGAAATCGTCCGGGCTTTCGATGCCCCCCGGTCCCAACCAAAACCGATGCCTTTGCAGCCCTCTCCGAAGTCCCAACCCAAAGTGGAAGCTCAACCGGAGAGAAGAAAGACGGTTGAAGATACAAGTGAACAAAAAAATAACCCGGCCGAGCAACCAAAGCAGGCGCGTGGCGGACTGGACATGCTGCGTCCGCCCCAAAACCTGCAACAGCAACAAGCCGCACAAAAAGAAACACCCCGGGAACGCCCAAAAACATTGGCCGAAGCTATGGCGCGTGAAAGCGATCACCGGCCAACTGGCGACAAGATGAAACAGGACGGTGGGGTTAAGCGCTTCGCCACCGGTTCCACGCTGCAAGCAATAGGGACCCCAGTGGGGCGCTATGATGCCATCATCATAGATGCCATCAAAAACGCCTGGCTGGGGATGGTACAAGACAACCCCACGATTGCAAGACAAGGACGGGTGGAAGTCTCGTTCCGCCTACATTCCAACGGGCGCATCAGTGAGCTACGCGTGGTCAACACCTCCGTCGATTCGATCCAGACGGCCTATTGCCAGATCGCGATTGATAAGCCATCGCCTTTCCCGGCCTGGCCGGATGAGGTCAAACGCGAATTTCGCACTACTTATCGAGATGTCACGTTCACATTCCTATATCAATAAGCCATTTTTGATCAGCAGTTACTGAAAGAATCACCATGGAAATAGCAATTCTAGTCCTTCTCGGCATCACCTCCATCATCAGTCTCACGTTCATCATCGAGCGTGGGCTCGCGCTGCGCGAGGCCAAGATCACCCCGGCCCAAGTGGAGAACGCGGTCCAAGCCATCCGGCAACCTGAAGAAACCGCCACCTTGAAAGCCGCCTGCCAATATCACCCTTCCACCTTGAGTCGTCTCGCGATTTTCGTATTGGAGCGTTCGCAATGGACCAAGGAGGATTTGGTGGATGCCTTGCAGATCCGCGCCCGCCATGAACTGGCCCGGTTGGAACGCGGGCTGGTCTTCCTAGAAATCGCTACAGGCATCGCCCCGCTACTGGGACTCACCGGCACGGTTTACGGTATGATCGCCCTGTTCGGCGATATCGGCAGCGCGGGTCTGGGGGACAACACCGCCTTTGCCCGTGGTATCGCCATCGCGTTGAAGGCAACTTTGATGGGCCTCCTGGTCGCGATTCCCTCACTGGTGGCGTGGAGTTATTACACGAAACGCGTGGAGCATTTCACCGTGGAGCTGGAGATCATCTGCGATGAGCTGGTGCGCAAGCTGTATCCGACCGAAACCACCACTGCATCCCAGCCGTCTGGAACCCGCTCGAACCAGCCCGCAGCCAAGGCGCACTGATGAATTTCTCCCGTAAACGCAAACGTCAAGCCCCTGCGGTCATCATCATCGCATTGATCGATGTATTGATGGTGGTGCTGATCTTTTTGGTGGTCACCACTACATTCAAGCAACAAGTCCCCTCCGTGAAGCTTGCCTTACCGGAATCGAGTCAGGCCAAGGGAGGTGCCACGGAAGATCCGCCGCTTATCATCACCATCGCCAATCAGGCACCGCATCTTTACATCGGGAACCGCTCGGTCACCAGCAGCCGGCTGCAGGATGAATTGATGGCTGCGGCCCGGGGAAATCCAACCATGAAACTGGCCATTCGGGCAGACAAACAAGCTCCCATCGGAGAAGTGGTCTCGGTGATGGATGCCGCCAAGGCGGCACGCATCAAGAATGTCAGCCTGCTGACCAAGGAAGACAACAGCAAGTAAAACAACCACCAGCAGCCGGCGAGGCCGGAATTACTTCTTGCTGAACATGCTGAAGAAACCTTTGCCTTCTTCAGCGCGCTGCTGGACCTTCAACTGCCCCAAGATGGACTGCCAAGCAATAAAGGATTTGTGCCACTGGTTCTCGATCGCCCGCAGGGAACCCTCCGGCAACTCACTCATATAACGGATGGAAGGAGCGGAGCCGATCAGGGAATGCACCTCTTCCTTGGTGGGGGTCCCACTCTCAATCACGGCTAGAATCATCTCCAGCTCTTGGGCGATGACACTCTTGATCTCCAGAAACTGAACTTCATCATCTGGCTGAAATTTCTTACCCCGGGCCATGGCGATGTAGCCATTGAACTGCTTCCATACCTCGATGTAATTCTCCAATTGATGGATGAGCTGGTCCAGTTTCTTGTTCGCCATAAAGGTATCGCAGGTCGCGTTTAGTGATTAGTTCCTATCCCGTCTTTAACGGGGCCAGAAAGATCATCGCCCCACCGCGCAGTTCACGGGCAGTGATCTTTAAACCGGCATAATGGATGAAAACCTCCCGAAGTGGCAAGTTTACCGTTTGCGCCTTCAAAAACATCTCCAGCACGATGTTGCCGATTTCTTGAGTGAGTTTTTCATCGAAAGCCCGCGGCAATGTGGACGCCACAATCCGTCCGGTGCGATCAATAGTGAAACTGCCCGAAGGCAACTTCGCCACATTCGTACCCGGTGACGATTTGGAAAATAAGCCTAGGAAACCCATTTTGTGCCCACTTCACTCAAGCTTGCCGCTATCTCACTCTGCGACATATTTCGTCGCAACCCCACACATAGTTCCCGGTCTGGGCGGGAAAGGAAGCCTAAATTTGATTGGGACCCCATACCTTCAACCTTCACCAACTGTCCGGCCTTCAACTTTTCCCCCAAGGCGTGTAGTTTGTGCATCAGACCAAGGGTCCATTCAGCCAAGGCCGCCGGGTTCTCCACCCCCCAAGCATCCATCTTGGATTTGTCCGCGATATCCACCGAGAGGGCAAACTCCACCCCTTTGCAGCGGGAAACCGCGCCGAGCGGAGAAGCCGTCCCGCCTTCCGCCACACTGGGCTCTCCGGCCGCACTGACCTCTGTCGCTTGCGATTCATCAATCGCCTGCGCAGTATCCAGCAACAATCCCTGATACGAACTCATGATGGTCCGTTCACGTTTGGGATCGGCCGCCAGCATCTCAAAATTACCGGTCTTCCATCCCAATATAACTTTGAAAGCCGCCTCCCCAGTCAATTCCCCCACACTAGCATCGATGACGTCACCATCTTGGATCCAGATGCGCGCCTCGACTGATTTATTGGTGATTTTTAAAACGGATGAACTCTGCGAGAGACATTCCAGCTGGATTAAATCTACCAGACTCTTGCTCTGCACGCCGCGGAACCCGCCGGTTTCTTCCCGCTCCAACAAGGATTCGATGCAATCCACAAACAACTGCACTTCCTCCTGGCCGCTGGGTTTCTCCAGATAAAGATCAATCCCCATCGCATAAGCCCGGGCGCGGATCTGCTCGTCCACCAAAGAAGTCATGACCACGGTGCGGAGCGAAGGAAAACGACGACGGACAATCGTCAGCACCTGAAAACCGTCCATGCCCGGCATGTTCAGATCCGTAAGCAAAAGGGAACATTTCTCGGAATTGAGCAAGGCCAAGGCCCGGGCTCCCGAGTTCGCCGTAAACACCTCCGGCTGACTCGGCAATTTGCTCAACAAATCCCGGTACAGTTCCAACAGATCCTGCTCATCATCCAAGATCAGAATTTTTGGCCTTTCTGGCATATCCCCTTCCTAAGTTAATTTCTTGCTATCAAAATTCTTTTACGCCACAAAAGGCAAGCGTACTTAATTGATATCGACCGGTTTGCAGCCGAATTCAAGGACAACCTAGATCGCTCCAAAATGCTAGGATTTATAAAGAACCTCTTTGGGAAGGGCCACGAAGACAAACCAACCACCACTGCCCAGTCACCGGCTGCCCCGGCAGCTCCGACCAAATCTCCCGCTAGCGCCCCAGCTGCGGCTCCCCCCACCGGCGAAACCATCACTGTCTCCCTAAAAGGTGTGGTAGACGCTCTGCCTGCTGAGTTGAAAGGTTTTGTCACCGCCCAGCCGCCCGCCAGTGCCACGATCAAAGTTTCCCTGCAGCGTGTCCTCGAGGGCCTCCCCAAAGGTAGCGTCAAGATCACCTACGCCGAGTTGAAACAACAGGGCGGCGAAGGCTTCGGCGGAGATGCTTCGATGGACCAGACTCCAGTCAGTCTGCCCTTGAAAGAAGTGCTTTCGAAGATCAAGTCCGGCCAGTTCAGCCAGCGCACGGATCAGAAAAGCATTGATATTCCGGACGACATCAAGCCTGTATTCGGTGCCGATGGAGACGCTCCAGACCATGTCAAGCCAACCGCAGCCAGCACCCCGGCACCCGCGGCTCCCGCTCCTGCGCCAGTGGTCCCGACGCCACCTCCGGCCCCGGCTCCGACGCCAATAGCTGCGGCACCAACTCCAGCACCCGCACCTACACCTGCTCCGGCTCCAACGCCAGCACCGGTTCCAGAACCATCTGCACCGATTAAATCGGCTTCCGGGTTACCCGACCCCGCTTCACTACGGCCTACTGCTCCGGCAACGCCGAAAGCTGCGCCAGCTCCCGCTCCGGCCCCAGCTGCACCTAAACCAGCACCCACTCCCGCACCTGCTCCGGCCCCAGCGGCGGCGGCAGCTCCTGCATCTGGTGGTAATATCACCAGCGGTTTGGAACCCCTATTTGCCAACTGGCCGGAAGACCTGAAGGGCGAACTGGCCAATCATAATCTGGCCGGACTGACCATCTCGGTCCCTGTAGATCTGGTAGAACCAATGATGCGGAAGGGCAAAATCATCTTCACTTGGACCCAGCTGCGCGGCTGGATTTCCCCTGCGCTGCCTGCAGGCTTGGGGGCCAATCGCGATTCCGAAAGCCTTGAGCTGCCGCTCAAGGTCATCATCCCGCTTTTCATGGCGGCCCGCAAACCGGGCGCTGCTGCGCAAAAAACCATCGCGGTGGATAAAAATATTCCAGATGTGTTTTCTGGGAAGAACGTCCCGGCACCTTCCGCGCCTGCACCAGCACCAGCTGCGGCTGCGCCGACACCGGCTCCCGCACCTGCTCCGGCGGCGCCTGCGGCGGTCGCACCAACTCCTGCTCCAGCACCCGCACCGGCGGCGCCAGCCGCTGCCACAGCGGGCGGCCCGAGCGAGGTATTGGCCAAAGCGGCCTCCCTGCCAGGAGTCGAAGGCGTGGTGATCGCCTCGCAAGAAGGCCTGAAAGTCGCTTCTAAATTGCCTGCGGAGTTCAACTCCGATGCCTTCGCGGGCTTTGTGGTGGCGATGTTCAGCCGCATGAACCAGTTCACCGGCGACCTGAAATTGGGCGAGCCCAAGGCGCTGAACGTCCAGACCAGTAACCGCAGTCTGGCCATTGTGAAGTCCGGCCGCAATTTTCTGGCTGTTATTGGCAAGGCAGATGCTGTGCTGCCTGTGGATGATCTTAAAAAACTTGCCGCAACCCTGAGCTAAACGAGTAACCCGAGAACCCTATGGCAATTATCAACCAGGCGACCAAGGAAATTCAGGTCAAAATCGTCTATTACGGTCCGGCCCAATGCGGCAAAACGACCAACCTTGAAAAGGTCCATTCGGACGTGAAGACGACCAACCCCGAGGACAAGGGTAAACTCGTCTCTCTAGCCACCAGCTCGGACCGTACGCTCTTTTTCGACTTCCTCCCCATCGAGGCCATGTCGATCAAGGGCTTCAAGACCAAGTTCCAGCTCTACACTGTGCCCGGTCAGGTGATCTATAACACCACGCGCCAACTGGTGCTTCGGGGTGTGGATGGCATCGTCTTCGTCGCCGACTCCCAATATGACAAGATGGAAGAGAACGTCGAAAGCTTCGCCAATTTGGAGGATAACCTGAAGACGTTGCGCCTTAACTTGGCGGATATCCCTTACGTTTTGCAGTACAACAAGCGCGATCTGCCTAATGTCGCCCCGGTGGAATACATGGATTACCTCCTGAACAACCGGGATGTCCGTGTCCCGTCGTTTGAAGGTGCGGCGTTCAAAGGGGTGGGTGTGTTCGAGACTTTGAACATGATCACCCGCATGCTCCTGCACAAATTCATCAATCAGGGCGGGCGCAAGTAAAGCAGACCGTTGTATCAGGTCTATAACTGGGTTGCCACATGACGCCGTTTCCAAATCTCATCGAAGAGGACTTCGAGCAGATTAACACTGCCCTGAAGGATCTTCTCGAGAAAAGCGAAGCCAGCACGGCGCTCTTCGTTGAAAAGGCGGGCTATCTCATCGCGCAACAAGGCGATACAGAGATTTTCAACACCACTGAGCTGGCCACCCTTGCCGCCAACGCCTTTGCCGCCACCCAGTTCATCGCGGACCGCCTGAACGAGAACAATTTCAGCAGCATGTTCCAACAGGGGGAGACCACGAACATGCTCTGGGTGAATGTGGATGTGAACAGCCTCGTGGTACTCATCTTCAAAGCCCATCTAAGCATCGGAGCCATCAAGTATTACGCGCTGACTACGGTGCAGGGTATCGCCAATCAGCTTCAGATCGCCACCCTCCGCGCCCCTGATGAAGGGGTTGACCTCGCGCATTTCGATCCGGAAGACGTTCAGGACGTATTCCAGCGCAATAAATCGTCTGAGGATAATCCCCCAGCCTAGCCCGTCTCCGGGTTGTCTGGTCATCCCGGCTTTCTTCCTCCCTCTTGCTGTACCCGCAGCAAAACGCTAAACCTGTCGCATGCCACGCTCAGCGTCAGCCCTGCTCTGTTCCGTCCTGCTGCTCACCCTAGCGTCCCTGAAGGCTGCCGAGATTCCCAAACTGGACCTCGGGGGAGTACGCGAAGAACATATCATGATCCCGATGCGGGACGGGACGAAGCTCTCCGCCTATGTCTATTTCCCACAACTGGCCGGACCTCACCCCGTTATCTTTGAACAACGCTACGTCAACATCACCAACAGCGGTACCCGCAGGGAAATGGCCCAACTGGCGACCCATGGTTACGTGGTGGCCAAAGTAAATTTTCGCGGCGCACATGAATCTGAAGGCGTCTGGCAAGGCTATCGTGCCTTGGGCTGGGGTGAACAACAAGACGGTTACGATTTGGTAGAATGGTTTGCCCGGCAATCTTGGTGCAATGGCAAGGTCGGCAGCTTCGGTGGCTCGCAAGGTGGCTTCTCGCAAAACTTTCTCGCTGTCGCCGCCCCACCCCATCTCGTCTGTCAGTATATGATGGATACGGGACTAAGCCTCTTCCATGAAGGTTACCGGATCGGCGGCATCTATCGCCCCGGTCGTCATGGCGAGTTGGCCAAGGATGCCCGCGATCCGGAAGACAACCGGCGGCTAATGGAAGAGTGGTTCCGTCACCCCACTTATGATGATTATTGGAAAGCCGAAGATTGCTCCCTCCACTTCGACCGCATGAATGTCCCCTGCTTCACCATCGGCAGTTGGTATGACTTCATGTCCGTGGGTTCCATCCAGAGCTTTCTGGGGCGCCAATACAAGGGCGGGGCCAATTCACAAGGAAAGCAGAAACTTATCTTGGGCCCTTGGTTGCATGGCGGTTATCCCAAAGGAAACAAGATCGGTGAGATGAACTATCCGGAGAATGCCAAGTTCGATGTGTATGCCCACATGGTCCGTTGGTTCGATTACTGGATGAAGGGCAAGAACAACGGAGTGATCAACGAACCGACCGTACGTTACTATGTGATGGGCGCCGTGGATGAACCCGGAGCTCCGGGTAATATCTGGCGCAGTGCCAAGGACTGGCCGCCAGAATCTGTCGATACCCCCTACTATCTGCAAGAGGGCGGCAATCTCGCCATCCGCCTGCCCAGTGCCGTGCAGTCTTCCAGCACCTATGAAAGCGACCCTAATCACCCCATGGAGATTCCCGGGCGCAACTTCCCGGGGGCAAGGGATGCGCGAAAGTTTGAGGAGCAAAAAGATGTGCTGACGTTTACCACCGAACCACTGAAAGACCCCGTGGAATGGACCGGCAAGGTCCGGGCCGATCTGTATGTCGCTTCCACGGCCAAGGACACGGATTTCATCGTACGCATCAGTGATGTCTATCCTGATGGACGCAGCATTCTCATCATGGATTACATCCGGCGCGCCCGTTTCCGTGAGGGTTGGGAAAAGGAAGTTTTCATGGAGCCCGGACAGGTCTATCGCATCATTTTCGATATCGACTCCCTCAGCCAGATCTTCAATGCCGGCCATCGCATCCGGGTCACGATCGCCAGCACGGGCACCCCCCTCTACGAACCGAATCCACAAACTGGAGAGCCGCTCACCTTGGAGTTTCCTGCCAACGCGGTGAAAGCTACGAACACGATCTATCACCAGAAACGGACCGCTTCACGTATCTTGGCACCGGTGGTCCGCATTAATTTGGATAAATAGGCCGCGAATCAGGTTAAGGTCACTGTTCTGAGGTAAGAGGCCGTCTACTTCGCAACTCCCGCAGCGCCCAATCCCAATATCCGGAACTGTGTTCCCGTGCTCTCTTCATGCTTTTCAGGAAGCAACTCCACCTTCACCCGATGCTTGCCCGGTGACAAATCGCGCGCCAGTTCAGCCGTCACGCGATACCCGCCCCACGTCTGATTAAACCATGCTTCCTGCACCACGGGTGGCCGATCATCCACTTGCACTTTCGCCCGCCCCATCGGCCCCTTGATACGCCAGTGCATGTTGTAGATCACGGTGCCTTCGATCTCGAACTCGATCACACTGCCCGGCTTCTCGCTCTGCCAGGCTTTGTTCTTCTCATCATACACCCAACCCTGATTCGCCACCGACTTGAGGTCAGCCGCTTCTAACAAGCGCGTGAACTCAAATTTATTGCCTAAGAATGGTTTGGGAATTAGTGCACGTCTCTTCTCTTGGTTCATCGTCTCCTTCGCTGCCGATTCGATGAATCGCGTCACGAACTCTGCGACCAAGGCATGACCCCGGTCATTCGGATGCACCTGATCCGCCTCCACATCGTCCCATTTCAACTTGCCGGCCTTGATCTCCGGCCACAACGCATCGCGGAAGCTGACCATCGGCAGTTGATAATGCGCACCCACCTTACTGTGCCACTCCTGCGCATTGTTCCCATCCTTGTTCATCATGAAGACCATCACCACCGCCGGATGATTCGGCGCCTTGAGTATCTGCCTGATCACGCCCTCCAACGTCTCGGCGGATTCCTTCGTGTTCCCGTCATTCACCGCGTACTCGACCACAATGAAATCTGGATTCTTCGCCAGCAGATCACGCCACACACGCAAGGCACCGTAGTTCGATCCCGTCGCACCGATGCCCGCATTCACGAACTCAACCTTGTTGTTCGGGAAATTCGTCCGCCACCAATGCGCCACTTGGTTGCCATACTTCAACTCCGGCTTCGACGCCTTCGCCCCCTGCGTGATGGACCCACCAATCACACCAACTACGATCGGCTTCCCCTCGCGTGCCTTCGCCAGCACCCGCTGAATCCTCACTGTATCTCCAATGTCCACGAGTGACCGCTGATACACCTCTGGCGAGACCTCTTGCGCCGTCAAAACGCTGGAAAAAGCACCAAACAAGCCCGCGAACAGAATCACTTGGAACGATTTCATAAACTCATCCATATAAGTCTCAAGGAATCCGCGCACCCTCCCAGAAATCGCGGTCGGACAAAAGCGGATAAAAAAATCTCACTCATCACCTGTCCGCTTTCCTCTTTTCCGAGTGTTACGCGTATTCCGTGGTTAAACAAAAAAAGGGCGCACCCTCACGGATGCGCCCTTGAATGTTTAGCCTTACTTCTTCGCCGCCGGTGCCTTCAGGCTGTTCAGGAATTCCACGATGTCGATGAATTCGGTAGCCGACATGCCTGCCGCGAGACCTTCCGGCATGCTGCTTTGTTTAACCGTGTCGCGCTTGGAGATGTCCGATTTCTTGATTGCCTGGGTCAACCCGCCAGCGATCTTCAGGTTTAACACCTCGGGCGTCTCGCTCACGATGAAGCCCGTGTAAGCCTCGCCATCTTTCGTCTCCACATTGGTCGTGAGGAACTTCGGGTCCAGTTTCGCGTTCGGTTCCAGAATGGACTCGATGATCAGCTCTTTGCTCATGCGCGAACCCACGCCCATCATATCCGGACCGTAATCCACGCCCTCGCCATACACCTTGTGGCAGGCCACGCAAATGCGACGGAACACCGCCTTACCGTTATCCGCATTGCCCTTCGCCTTGGCGATGTCTTTCAGCACCAAGGCAAAGTCCTTCTGAGGCATATCCGGTGCTGCGAGATATTTCTTCAACGCCGCCGAGGCGACACCCGAGGGCTGACCACGATTGGCGAATTCGTTCAGCAGTTCCAGGCCCTGTGGATTGTCCTTTGCGATGTTCTTCGCCGCGAAGTCCGCCTTCCACACCGGCTCCAACGCGCCGAGCGTCATCTCCAGCGTGTAATCCATCCAGTAATCACGCGGCAACGTGGCCGCTTGCAACAGCGTCTCCACCGATTCCTTCGTGTTCACGAAGCTCAGGGCGCGCACGGCTTCTACGCGCGTGCGGGCAAACTCATCCGTGACCTGCGGCTTGATGAGCTGCATCGCATTCGGGATGCGCTCCCACTCATCCGCGAGCACCCGTGTGGCTCCTGCCCGGGCTTCCGGCGTCTTGGCCCGCAACATCTCCGCGAGATAGCTCGGATCCACCGCATGATGCCCCTGCTGCACCCAGAGCGCTTCCAGGCGTTGATGGTCATACTCCTTGTCCTTCGGATCCAGCTTGGCCACCCACTTCTTGATGGCGGACAATACCTCTGCGGTCGGGCGGTCGCGCAATTCACGACGTGCGCGATAGCGAGTGCGCGGTTCGTATTCCTTCAGTTGATCGAGCAACTCGTTCACCTTCTTGCCATACTGCGTCACCGGCTTGAGCAAAGGCTTCTTCGTGTAAACAAGGCGGAACAGGCGGCCATGCTGATGATCACGACCCGGATCACGCTGCGAATACTGCATGTGACCGATGAGCGCCGCGCTCCAGTCGCCGAAATACAACGCCCCATCCGGACCGAACTGCGGGTCCACGGGACGGAATGTCATGTTGTCCTTCGCCGTGAGCAGGTCGTCCGGCACTTCTTTGCCATCGACCGTTTTCTTTTTGCGCGCCCCCTTGTAGCCGGAGCCGTCATCCGTGATCTCAAACCGCGTCAACCCGTTCATGTTGATGACGCATGCAAAGATGAATTGCCCCTGCACATCATCAGGGAACTGCCGGGAGTAGAGGAACTCCGTGCCGACATTCGGCCGCATACCTTCACCATTGAAAACCGTGTTCAAACCTTTGCGGCCTGAGAATGGCGCCGTGCTCAACGGCGTGTCCCAATGCTGCTGCGGCGTCGTGCCATCACCCACGATGCCCTGCCCCCACCAATTGAACACATAGCACCACGGATTGCCGTAACCCGGCGTTATGAAGTGCCGGATCTTCTGCGAGCGCGGATCGAACACATAGCAGCCCGGCTTGCCGAACTGGCGATGCGGCCCCCACGGTGTCTCCACCGCTGTGCTTACGCTCACTCCTTCCAGCATGTGCAGCAGACCGCCCGGCGAATATTCCCACGCGCCGATGGTGTGATGCGTGTCATCCGTGGCCCAGCCATTGCTGATCTCCACCACCACATCCGCCTTGTCATCACCGTCTGTGTCTTTTAGCCAGATCATGCGCGGCTCATCCACCACCAGCACGCCACCGTTCCAGAACTCAAAACCCGTCGGGCAGATGAGCTTGTCATAGAACACCGTGCACTTGCGCGCCTTGCCCTTCGCATCGAAGTCGGAGAAGATGAGCAGCCGGTCGTTCGGTTTCGGATCACCCGGCTTCCACTGCGGATAGTTCGCCATGCACGAAGCCCACAGACGGCCTTTGCTGTCGAAATTGATCTGGTCCACCTTCGCCAGTTCCGGGAACTCGCGCTCGCTCGCCACCAGTTGCACCTCGAAGCCCTCAGGCACTTGCATCGTCGCGATGCTTTCCTCTGGCGTCGGATACTTGAGTTCCTTGGGTTCTTTGCTCGGCCAGCGACCAAAGCCTGGCTTCACTTCCACCAACTCGCCCGTCTTGCTGTCATCCGGCACCGCCGGCACCGACTTGCCCTGCGCGATATCCCACAAGTAACGGTCACGCACCGCCGCCATGTTGCGGATCTTCAGATACTCGCGCGGAAATGTCTCCGTATCGAATGTGCGCCGCCCGCCATACACGTACCAGCCGTTGAGCATGCGGTAATCCTGCAAGTGCACCCACGACTTGTCGTTCACCGCCGCGCGCAACTTCTCGTAATCCGATGAACCGATCATCGCCGGATTCGAAGCCCCGAACAGCGCCTCATCCAACACCTCCGCCACCAAACGGTCACCCGCGTCATTCAGATTTGCCCCATTCGTGCTGAACTGCATGCCCTTCTTTTTGGCGAACGCCGAAAGCGTGGGCGCATACAGATCAACAAACGCCAGTTTGCGCGCCGCCGCCACTTCCTTCACCGCCGCAGTGTAGAGCTTCAGGTTCGCATTCGCCGCTTTGTCATCCGGCAGGAACTTGTCCGCAGTCGGCTCAAACGCCGTCGGCGAGACGAGCACGAAACGCGGGGCACTCCCCGCATCATCGCGCGGATAATCATGGATATAGTCGTCCAGGAACTTGGCGTAGTCCTTCTTGAACTTCTCTACGCCATCCGGTCCGGCAAAGGATTCGTTGAAACCGAAGAAGCAGAAATACGTATCCGCCCCAAACGCGCTCAACGGATTATCCAGCGCGGTGTAGTTGCTGGACCGCTGCCGCACCGAAACCTCATCCGCCGGGATGCAGAAATTCCGGATCACGAGTTCGAGCTCGGGAAACCGCGCATGTAGCAACGTCTCAAAATCCCCCGACCGGTTCATATGCTCACCCAGCGCCCCGCCGACGAACGCGATACGCTCGCCCTTGATGAATCTCAGCGGCAACGCGCTGGGTGCCAAGGTCGGACGCGCCGGCCGTGGTGCCCGCTGCAACAATTCCGCTCCGGGCAACACCATGCCCGCAGCTGCGGATACGGATGTCGTCCACAGGTTAACAGCACAAAGACCGGCCACCAAAGCCAAGGCAGAAAACCATTTACTACTCCCCGCTCGCGGGGACAAACGACGGGACAGTTGCGCCCGTAGATTCAGACTAGATAATTGCATTACACGTATTGATAACGAGTTCGGTCGATAAGTCATGCGGGAAATACTCAGAAATTGAACTTGGGCAGAAGAATTCCTTTGGCTGAAAAACCATACGGCGGCGTGAGACATACATCTCACGCCGCCGTTTCCGTTGACACTCTACGGTCCAGTAAAAATCCGACCAGACAGGGCCGGTAACCATGATTCTGAACCCCAACGGAGTCCCCAACCAAGATTAAACTCTATTTAAAAATCTTATCGCGCACCATCACCCATTCGGACTATTTATGCCGTTTCTAGAACTTTTCCGGCAGTTATCTATCCTGTGCCAGCGGCTTATTCGCCAGTTCCAGTCGTTTTATCCCTTTACCAACCGCCTTTCCCGGCCTATCTCATGCCGCGTGACCGATGTCTCTGATTTTGTCGTAAGCTTTGGCGATGCCCGGGCCCAGTTTGCCTATTTCATCTCCATGGCTGTTTTCTTTACCCTGCTTGGCATCGGCCTCTTCGTCTTGATGTGCGTGGAAACTGCTTTCCATCAGGAACTTCGGACCGGCTTCAACAAGCCCATCCCTTTGATGAAAAAGCCTAAAGGGGCATTCATCACCATTGCCCTGTGGTTCATCTGCGTCTCTTGGGTTT
>JAURFH010000081.1 GCA_030834415.1 Verrucomicrobiota bacterium
AAGCGATGCTCTTCAAGTATGGCTCCGGCACTGGCTCCGACCTTTCCCCGATCCGTTCCAGCAAGGAAAAGCTGAGCGGCGGTGGCCGCCCCAGCGGTCCGATGTCCTTCCTCAAGGTCTATGACCAGGTGGCCAATGTGGTGAAATCCGGTGGCAAGACCCGTCGCGCCGCCAAGATGAACACCCTGCGCGACTGGCACGGTGACATCGAGGAATTCATCGACGCCAAGCAGAAGGAAGAAAAGAAAGCTTGGGCGCTCATCGAGCAAGGCTATGACGGTTCTTATAATGGCGATGCCTACGGCTCCGTCATGTATCAGAACGAGAACCTCTCCGTCCGCGTCTCGGATGAATTCATGCAGGCCGCCGAATCCGGTAAGGAATGGATGACCAAGAGCGTGACCGGCAAGCCTCTGGAAAAGAAGGATGCCTCCACCCTGTTGAACAAGATCTCGCAAGGCACGCACATCTGTGGTGACCCAGGTCTGCAATACGACGGCGCCATTCAGAAGTGGCATACCTGCAAAGGCACGGAACCCATCCACTCCACGAACCCCTGCTCTGAATACGTGTTCTTGAACAACACGGCGTGCAATCTTGCTTCCTTGAACCTCATGAAGTTCAAGCGCGAAGACGGCACGTTCGATGTAGACCGTTTCAAAGCTGCTGTCCGTATCTACATCACGGCCCAGGAAATCTTGGTGGATAACGCCAGCTACCCGACGAAAGAGATAGCAGAGAACTCTCACATCTTCCGCACGCTGGGTCTTGGCTATGCGAACCTCGGTTCTATCATCATGAGCTACGGCCTCGCCTATGATTCGGATGAAGGCCGCGCCCTCGCCGGTGCCATCACCAGCATCATGACAGGTCACGCTTACGAGCAGTCCGCGAAGATCGCCGGTATCATGAGTCCGTTCAAGGGTTACAAGGATGCCCGTTGCTCTGGCGTCAACAAGCCAGTGAAGAAAGACAACGTCGAGTCCATGTTGAACGTGATCAAACTTCATCGCGAAGCGGTTGAAGGCATCCAAGCCAGCAACGACTTCGCCTATCTTAAGACCGAAGCCCGTCACACTTGGGATCGCGCGCTCGCCATTGGCCAGAAGCAAGGATATCGCAACGCCCAAGTCACCGTGCTCGCTCCGACCGGCACCATCGCCTTCCTCATGGATTGCGATACGACCGGCGTGGAACCCGACATCGCTCTGGTGAAATACAAGCTCTTGGCTGGCGGCGGCATGCTGAAAATCGTGAACCGCACGGTTACCCAGGCTCTCAAGCGCCTCGGCTATAATGCGACTCAGATCGAAGCCATCGTGGCTCACGTGGACAAGTTCGACACCATCGAAGACGTAGAGGAAAACGGCCTGACTATCAAGAGCGGCCTGAAACCCGAGCATCTCGAAGTTTTCGACTGCGCCTTCAAAGCCTACCGCGGCAAGCGCAGCATCGGTTACATGGCTCACCTCAAGATGATGGCGGCTGCTCAACCGTTCATCTCTGGCGCCATCTCGAAGACAGTCAACCTGCCGCAGGAAGCAACTGTCGAAGACATCCGCGACGCTTATGTCCAAGCGTGGAAGATGGGTCTGAAGTGCGTGGCCATCTATCGCGATGGTTCCAAGCGCTCCCAACCGCTCAACACCAAGAAGACGAATGAGGGCGGCAGCGCCGAAGCATCTACGAGCTCGGAAGAGCAGGTCGGCATCTTGGAAGGCCGCATTACGGAACTAGAAGGCTTGCTCGCCGATCTGCGCCGGGCCTCCAACCAGCCGCTGCGTCGCCGCTTGCCGGAAACGCGCATGGCTATCAATCACAAGTTCGATATCGCCGGCCACGAAGGTTACCTCACCGTCGGTCTGTTCGATGACGGTCGCCCGGGTGAGTTATTCATCACCATGGCCAAGGAAGGTTCCACCATCGGTGGCCTCATGGATTCCGTGGCCACGCTGACCAGCATGTCGCTGCAATACGGCGTACCGCTGGAAGCATTGGTCAAGAAGTTCAGCCATCAGCGCTTTGAACCCTCCGGTTTCACCAAGAACCCGGAGATCCGCAACACCTCGTCGATCATCGACTACATCTTCCGCTGGATGGCGTTGCAGTTCATCCCGGGATACCGTGAAGCCACGAACCCGAAGCAAGCCGAATTGCCGATGCCCGACCTGGTCGAGGAACTCAAAAAAAAAGTGAACCGGCCCGTGACTGATTTGCCGCTCGCTGAGGAAGAGGAAACGGTGACAGTTGATGCCTCCATCACCACTTCCACGAGTAGCGACGGCAGCAAAAAGGTGTTCGTATCCTTGAGCGAAACCGTTTCGCACATGATGAAGGATGCGCCGACCTGCCCAAGCTGCGGTCACTTGGCCGTGCGCAATGGTGCGTGCTTCAAGTGCATCAACTGCGGTGAAAGTTTAGGTTGCTCGTAAGAGGGACCTCCTGAAAAGGTGCATCAACCGGACAGCGGCAACGCTGTCCGGTTTTGCATTTTCGACAACCTTAATCCCCTCCGAAAATAAAGATTTGAAGACCGCTACCCCTTGAGCCGGGCAGAAACATCCACCCAAACCTCGTCCACTGTCAGCGCATTCATTTCCGCACCCGCTAGCAGCGTTTTCACACCACTTCCTTTTGGACACCATACCTGCTGATTCGATGGCCCCCAAAGCAGTACACAGGGAATACCTAGCGCCGATGCCAAATGGCTGATGCCGGAATCATGTCCTAGGTATAGGTCGCAATCCACTAGCGCCTGCGCCACTTGCGTTAACGGAACCCCACGCAAAACTTTCCCACGCTCAGGTAACAGATCCTTTTGGATGGCATCCAGTTTCTGACCATCCGCCTCACCACCGACGACTAACAGCTTCCATTGCGAATCACTTTGAACCTTTTTGATGAGTTCCAACCATGAAGCCAGCGGCCAATTCTTCCGTTCACTGCCGCTGCCGGGATGTATCGCTAGCCACCTTTCACCACTCGTTTTCAGGCTAGTGCCAGCAGGCTTCAAATTCAGCTTTGGCACTGCATCAGCGCCAAAGATAGCCAACCGCTCCAAAGGTTTCAGTAATACCTCAGAAGCTGGGATACCTGCCGTCTCATCTGGCCGATGCGGCCCTTGGATGAACTGCGCCTCACATACCTTTTTGATATTAGTCTGGAGATTTTCATCCGGGTCATAGAGGTAGCTGATGATGATCGCGAACTGATTGAAGTAAGTGGACCAATCCTTGTCCAAATCCCCTTTCCCAGCAAAGAACCCGGCGAACTGACGGCTTTCAATCGACCGCACTCCATCCACCAAACCACCCGCTAACGCGAGTTGCGCGACTCCGGAATAAGCCACCGTCTCCAACCTCGATTCGGGAAACATCTCTCGCAGCGCCGCAAAGACCGGCAAAGTGACGATGAAATCACCGATGGCACCACCGCGAATGACGAGGATCTGGTTACGCGGCATGAGGAGATCCGGCTTAGTTGAACACCTTCACCCCCAGCACGATAAGTAGGATGGCAAAACCCAATCGGATGGCACTGAACATCTTTAAACGGGCCTCGGTTGCGGTGCCCCAAAGAATCAGGTCACGAGCTAGCCAAGGAGAAATGGTCAACCACATCCCGCCAAAGACCATCAAGTAAGCCCAGGTGATCAGCACCAATCGCCAATCCGACTCATGCCAGCGCGCAGTATCCACAATGGTCTTCGCGAGCAGCATCATGAGCAAGGCCAGTCCCCGGATGGCAAGAAAGTCGGAAACGTAAAGACAAGTACCGATACCGATCGCACCAAAAGCGAACATCAGTCCGCGCTTCAGCCGGGAAAAATCTGCGATTTCCTCGGCATTCACATTGAAGAGAAACCAACCCGTCGCCAGCGCCATCAACAGATACCCCCAGGCGATGGAACGCGGAAACGCCCGCACACTGGTGGTAAAGCGTTTCGGGTTCGCCAATGCGAAGATCTGCGGCACCGCCAGGCCAGCTCCCAACAATATCGACAGTGTGGATAGTTTCATCCGTTATTCGTCCAGATTGATGATGGCCGGATCGCCGTAAAGTGTGAACAACCCGCTGCGCTCGATCTTCACGTCCATGAGTTGACCGATGTGACGCTGATCTCCCTCAAAAATAACTATACGATTATTTCGCGTCCGCCCTTCCAAGGTCGCCGCATTCCGACGGCTTGGTCCTAAGACCAGAATCTGTTCCGTGCGCCCCACATACTCTTGATAGCGCTTCGCCCCGATGTCATTCACCAGCGATAGCAGGCGTGCATGCCGTTCCTCGATGACATCCTCGGATAGCTGGTCTGGCATAGCCGCCGCTGGCGTATCCTTGCGCTGGGAATACTTGAAGCAATAGGCGTTATCAAACTGCGCCTCCCGCACAACTGCCAGTGTCTCTTGGAAATCTTCTTCCGTCTCACCGGGAAAGCCCACGATGATATCCGTGGTGATGCCCATCTCCGGGTTCACCTCCCGCAACTTTTGGATAATGCTGAGGAAACGTTCCTTGGTGTAGCCGCGGTGCATCAGCTTGAGCACGCGATTACTGCCGCTCTGCAGCGGGATATGCGCACTCTCCACCAGTTTAGGGAGACGGGCATAGGCTTCCACCAGATCATCGCCATATCCTTTGGGATGCGGGGAAGTGAAGCGAATGCGGTCCAGACCTTCGATCTCATGCACCGCTTCAATCAGTTGCACGAACGCGCTCTTACCATCTTTCACCGGGTAATCACGCTTGCCGTAGCTCGTCACGATCTGCCCCAGCAAAGTGATCTCTTTGACGCCTCTGGCTACCAGTTCACGGCACTCGGCCACGATGTCCGGAATCGTGCGACTGCGTTCCATGCCACGCGTATATGGCACGATACAAAAGGTGCAATACTGATTGCAGCCCTGCATGATGCTCACGAAAGCCATCACCTGCTTTTCATCGGAGTTACCGGCTAAGATATGCTCACGGATGGTGGCTTCGCTCCCCTTCTCCACTTCCGTATCCACCACCTTCTCCCGTCGCCCAGCCAACAGGTCGTCGATGTATTCCGCGGCGCGATGAAATTTTTGCGTGCCCAGCACTAGATCCACGTCTGGCAGCCGATCAATGAGTTCCTTTCCCCGGCTCTGGGCCATGCAGCCCATGAAACCCAATACCACATCCGATTTCCTCCGCCGTGTCTCCGCGATAAGATTATACATCTTACCCACGGCTTTTTGCTCGGCCATATCCCGCACACTGCATGTATTGAGCAGGATGACATCCGCCGCCGCCTCAGAGGCTGCGAGGGAATAGCCTTTCGCCACGAGCTGGGCCGCGACTGCTTCGCTGTCCCGCTCGTTCATCTGGCAACCGTAAGTTTTGATGAACACACTCGGCATAAACCGTAAAACAAGAGCGCGGTAAGGTATGCGAGCCGGGCAAGGCTGAAAAGGGGTTATTTCACGGGCAAGTCTTACGGCACCAAAACATCAAACCCGTTAAGTCTTTGCTGTTTATGTTCTCTGGCATCATCAACCTCACAGGATTTTTTGCTGTTTAAAACAACTCCACCGTTGCCCTGCATAGGACAAATTGAGTAAAAAACTGCCCATGTCATCCCCTTCCGGTGAAAAGTCCGGTGATAAAATTGATATCCATAGCGAATCGTTCCTGCATTCGCTGATGCGTAAACAGTTGAAACTGTCCATTGCCTGTGCGGCCACATTTATGGTCGCCCTGCTTGGATTGCCGCTCTTGAACTACTTTTTCCCCGAGTTCATGGCCAAGCGCATCTTTGGCTTCACTCTAAGCTGGTTTATCCTTGGCATCGCCTTCTTCCCCTATGTCTGGATCATCTCCTACTACTTTATCAGGAACTCGATCGCCCTTGAGGATGAAGAAGTCAAATCGGCGAAGGGAGATGAAAAACAATGATACCTCTCCCTTTTCTAGCCGCAGTGGATAGTTGGATCGTCACTTTCAGTGCCATCACCGTCATCGTGACCATCTGGATGGGCTTCCGCTCGGCGAAGACCTCCAAGACCGCTTCCGACTTCTTCGTTGCCGGCCGCTCCGTGAGTGTCGGTTGGAATGCTTCGGCCATTTCTGGTGAATACCTGAGTGCCGCCAGCTTCATGGGTATTGCCGGCATGGTGATGTCCTCTGGCTATGACGCGTTATGGTATCCAGTATGCTACGCTTGCGGCTATTTGTTCCTATTGCTCTTTATCGCAGGTCCCTTGCGGCGCTTTGGTGCTTACACCATTCCTGATTTCGCGGAAGGTCGTTTTGATTCACCCATCTTCCGCAAGATAGCCGTGGTGTTCGTGCTCTTCATCGGATTCTTCTACACCATGCCGCAGATGAAGGGTGCTGGTGTCACCCTGTCATACATATTTCAAGATGTAGATCTGCGCGGGACATTTTTGGAATTTTTAGCGCCCCACAATATTGCCGGAGAAGCACTCCAAGGTTTCCCCTACTGGGCCGGTGTCGTGCTCGTCGGCGCCATCATCATCCTGAATGTCGCCCTAGGCGGCATGAAAGGTATCACCTTGGTGCAAGCCTTCCAGTATTGGATAAAGATGTTTGCTATCTCCGTGCCGATCTTTGTCTTGATGGCTGTCTATGGTCATTATGGACGTCAGGTGGGCAGCAACAATGTAGCCCAGATGCCGCCCGGAGCATTGTATCAAAACATGGGCGCCCCCACGAACACGGTGGCCCCATTTATCACCGAAGCCGAGCGCAAGACTTTGTCGGCCAAGGCTCCCTCGGATAGCGTTTGGATCTCTCCCTTCGGACCGTTGACCACCAAGGCGACTACCAAGGCTAAATTGTCAGCGGAAGACGCACGCCCATATTCCTTGCTCTACACCTACTCGCTCATCATCGCGATCGTCTGCGGCACCGCTGGTCTGCCGCACATCCTTGTGCGCTTTTATACGAATCCTGATGGTGTCGCCGCCAAGCGGACCACCATGTGGGTCATGATTCTCATCGGCATATTCTATGTCTTCCCACCTATCATGGGGGCACTGGGACGAAATTTATTGCCCGAACTCTATAATGGCATCGGGGCAAAAGGCACCGACAAGGTGGTCCTGGAACTCCCTCGTATTCTCAATGAAAAATATGGCGTGCTGGGCTCCATTCTCAGCGGCATCACTTGTGCCGGTGCATTTGCTGCCTTCATGTCCACCTTCTCGGGATTGCTGGTCTCTATGACCGGAGCTGTGGCGCATGACGTTTACGGCCGCATCTTGAAACCAAGCAGCACTCCCGAGCAGCGCATGAAGATGTTCAAGTTCGCCGCCATCGGAGTCGGCAGTATTGCCGTGCTGTTGGGAACGTTGGTGGAGAAACTGGAGATCAACTTCATGGTCGGCCAGGCCTTCGCCATCGCCGCCGCAAGTTACTTCCCTCTCTTGTTTATGAGCGTCTGGTGGCGCGGCCTGACCATGAAAGGCGCGGCTATCGGAATGTTGAGCGGTGGCTTGCTGGCTTTAGCTGGCATCACGCTTACCAGCATCAGCGATATCGCGCTCAAGACCAGCGCGGCCAATGGCACAACTAATTCTCTTCAGGGATTGGAAGACTTTTGGATTGCCCATCCATTGGCACGCATCCTCTGTGAACAACCCGCCATCTGGGCCGTACCGCTGGCCATCATCCTGATGATCGTGGTTTCCAAAGCGACCGCCAAAGATGTCCCATCGGACATCCGCATGAAGATGCTGGTCCTGCACGCTCCAGAGAAACTCGGATTGAAGCAGGAGTATATCCAAGAACATGGACCGGCAGGACATTGATCTGCAATGTCTGTTGACTCGCTCACACCCATCTTTATCCTGCGTCCCTCAAAAGGTCTTTTCCGGCTCTGAACAACCCTGGAATGGGCCTGTCTGATTTTTGCTTATGCGTATTGTAGAAATGAAAGTCCATTCGATCGCGATTGCGGACCCTCCGATTCGCAGTTCGTATGGACTCCACGCCCCCTATGCCCTCCGCAATATCTTGGAGCTCAAAAGTGATGACGGCATCACTGGTGTAGCCGAAACCTACGGCGGCGAAGCTCCGGCCAAGGCTCTGGAAGATATCCGTGCCCAAATCATCGGGGCAAATCCCTATCGCTTGTTGGGTTTTCTTATGCCCATGGTCGAAGGCCAGCCGAAGACCTCCACCAGCTTGGATCGCTCACAGACCTACCTCGTGCCGGGCGAGAACCCGCTGGATGCCACGGCCCGCACTTACGCCGCTGTTGAGACGGCTTGTTTGGACCTTATCGGCAAGACTGTCGGACAGCCTGTTTGCGACCTCATCGGTGGTCGGGTGCGAGATGAAGTCCCCTTCTCAGCCTATCCTTTCTACAAACACAAGGGTGGCGGCGGTGAGGGCGACGACGCGCGTGAGGACGAATACGGCGAAGCGCTCTCACCCGAGGGTGTCGTGAAGCAAGTGCAGCAGATGCGCGCCAAATACGGTTTCGGCTCCATCAAATTCAAGGCAGGCGTCTTGGAACCTGATGTTGAGATCGAGACCATCAAGGCACTCTATCGTGACTTAGGCCCGAATGTGCCCTTGCGCATCGATCCGAATTGCGCCTGGTCCGTATATACCTCCGTGAAAGTCGGCTTGGCATTGGCGGAAGAACTTGGCCGCGGCGGCTATCTCGAAGATCCGACCGCATCCATTTCTGGCATGGGCGAAGTCCGCAAGCGCCTGCTCGCCGCGGGGGTTGACACCCCGTTAGCCAGCAATGTCGCGATCACCAGCTTTGCCGACATTCCGGAGTCCGTGAAGCATGACGCTGTGCAGGTCATCCTGTGCGACCACCACTACTGGGGCGGCATGCGTCAAGTGCAGCACTTGGCCAAGATCTCCAAGACCTTCGGCATCGGTCTCTCGATGCACTCGAACAGCCACCTCGGCATCTCCATGCTGGCGATGACCCATGTGGCGGCGGCAACTCCGCATCTCACTTACGCTTGCGACACCCACTACCCGTGGTCGCAGTTGAAGGATGAGATCGTTGTCGGTGGACGCGTGCCGATCGTGAACGGCTGCGTGCGCATCCCGGACAAACCGGGTCTCGGTGTGGAAATCGATTACGATGCCCTCGCCCGTGGCGTGGAACGCTACAAGAAATGCCCCTATCGCAAACGCGATGATGAAGCGGAGATGCGGAAACACGTGGACCCGAACTGGACCCGTCAACTGCCCCGTTGGTAAAAAATTTAATCTGATCTATTGTTATGCCTCTTAAGCCTGCTGAACTGCGTGAGAAACTCTCCAGTGGAGTCATCTCGTTCCCAGTCACCCCGTTCAAGAAAAACCTCGGCCTCGACATCGCCGGACATCGCAAGAACGTCCGCTTCATCCTGAAGCACAATGTGGCAGCCGTCGTGGCTCCTGCTGGCACCGGTGAAATGTATTCTCTCTCTCCTGAGGAACATCAAGCCGTTGTCAAAGCCACGTTGGAAGAAGTAAACGGCAAGGTGCCGGTATTGACGGGCGTGGGCTTCAATTACCCCATCGCCATCCAGCTCGCCAAACAGTCGGCTGCTGCTGGCGTGGACGGCATCCTCGCCCTGCCGCCTTACTTCCCACATGCTGACGAAGCTTCGCTGGCGGACTATTATAAGGCCATTGGCAAGGCGACGAAGCTAGGACTGCTAGTTTACAGCCGCGACTGGGTGAATCCTTCTGCAAAATTCGTCGAGCAGCTGGCCAAGGACATTCCGACTTTGATCGCTTGGAAGGATGGTCAGGGTGATGTCCGCAAGTATCAGATAATCCAGCAGTGCGTGGGCAATCGCCTCCTCTGGATCGGTGGCGCTGGTGATGACGCTGTTCCGGCATACTACTCCATCGGCATTCGCACCTATACCTCCAGCATCGCGACCATTTCCCCGAAGCTCTCCATCATGCTGCACGAAGCAGCAGCGGAAGGTCGCCGTGAGGAACTGGCCGAGCTGATGAGCAAGTATGTCACCCCGCTCTACGCCTTCCGCGCCCGCCGCAAGGGTTACGAAGTCTCCGCCATGAAGTCCGCCATGGACCTCATCGGTTTGAATGGCGGTCCATGCCGCCCGCCGCTTCCTGACCTGAAACCCGAGGAAGTGAAGGAACTGGCTACCATGCTAAAAGTTTGGAAAGCCGTGCTTTGATGGTGCTGGCATACGGTCATGGCCGACGAATATCAGCGCGGTTCCGACAATCAATGGCTGGAACATTCGAATCAGGAACTAGGCCGTATCGTCAAAAAGCGGGAACGGACCATCGACTTCCTGAAGTTTTGCCTCGTTGTCCTGATTATCGTGCTATGCTGGGTGATATTCAAAATCACCCGGCATGCCGAGCTGAAGGAACTTTGGTCGTTCACGTTGAAGTTTTAAGATGAGCGGCCAAACATTTCACAAGATACTTTGCGGCAAATGTGCCGGCAAAATCGAGTTTCCGGCAGAATACGCTGGCCAGACAATCCCTTGCCCGCATTGCCAGACGGCTGTGTTGCTGAAGCTGCCTCCTGCAGACCCGCCTGAGGCCAAGTATGATTACCCCGACCCGGCGTCATTGACTCCGGAGGATGTAGCCAAAGGTAACAAAGCCAAGTGGAGCATCATCTACACGGTTGCTGTCTTGGTCGGCATCAATTTAGTGATGGGCATCTTGTTCCTCCTGCGGTCTAAGCCAGACGGTCCCTTGACCGATGTGACGGTGACGGCATGGAAAATGGAACCCGGCGAGTATCGGACTTATTACGTCACGGGCACAGTTTCCAATTCCACCTCCAAAGCTGTCGCCAAAGCCCGGATAGAATTCGAAACCTTGGACAACAAAGGAACCCCTGCTGGAAAAGTGTCTGCGATTGTGAGCAATCTCGCCGCAAACAGCACAGCGGAGTTCTCCCTCCAAACCTCACCCACCCAAACGGTCTGGGATGCCAAGGTATTAGGCGTCTTCATCGATAAAAACTAACTTTCGGATTTCTTCTTAAAGGATTCCCTCCAATATGTCTGCTTGGATTTGACCTAGGGCCGTAAGGCAGGTTATCTAGTGTATATGGAGGGTTCACCCTCAAGCAGAGATGAGTCATCAGGTTTGACGGCACGAGTTCTGCCGGCTATTTATCTTTTCATCATCTCTGTGGTAGCCGGTGTCATCATTGGTCATGCCGCTACTACTCTGGCATATCACCCAAAAGCATTGCAGTGGCTGGATTTCTTGGCCGTTCCGATCATTTTCTTGGGTTACATAGCCTTCAAAGGACATCTTCGAGCGCTCGAAGAACACACCAAGGAGGAATACCTCAAAGCTTTGCGTAAAGGCGTCTCACCCTACGTCATCACGCTTATAGCTGTCATCTCTCTGGTCAGCGGATTGGTTACAGGAGGCATCTACGCCATGGATAATGCCGATCGCAAACTGGCCGAAAATGATGCCAAGGAGTTGAAACTATCTCAGCGAGTTGCCAGCACACCACCAGAACAAACCACGCCTACCAACAGCCCAGCCTTGGGAGCGACGAAAAGCACTTCGGTTACGCAAACTCCTAACGATCAAAACAGCGCACTTCAGCTGCAATTGAAATCGATCATAGTAGACAGCACACGCAGGACAGCGCTCATCAACAACATCGTGCTAGGCGAAGGCCAAACCTCTCAAATCAAAGCAGGTGGCATTTCTTACGAAGTGAAATGTCTGCAGATAGAAAGCACCCAAGTACTTTTGGAAGTGATAGGACAGACCAATCAGCTCGTCCTCAAACTCTGAAGCATCAAGGCGCCAGACTGGCTGCATTAGTCCGCCAATTGGCCATCACTGCCCACTGATTCACCGGCGTCAGCGCCTGCCCGTATTTGTAGTACTGCACACTACCATCCACCATGGCGTAATTGGAACCACCCTGCCGTGTCTTTACCGTGCCTCCGGTCATGTGGCGGCTCTGCTCGGATTCTTCGATGTCATTGCCATTACCTTCATAGAAATCCATGAAGAAATGTGGTGAATCAGTTTCCTTCTCGCCAAAGGAAATAGTGGCCTCAGGTACCCGGATAGCTGCTTCACGTATACCATGTTTGTAAGTCGCTGACATATATTTCAGCCAGTCATTCGTACTCAGCGTGCTTTGGAAGAAATCATTCCACCCGTTGATCAAATAGCTGCGGGCGGCGAAATCCGCCGGTAGTTGGTTAGTCGTAAACCCGGGTGTTCCTGCCGTAGCCGGATTAGGACCATCCGCAGGACACCTGAGCAAACGCGTGTCCACATAGCCGTTCATTAGGAGTGTAGTCCAGCGGTTAGTCGCCAAACGCGGCGTATATTCTCCCTTATTATCATCCCCATACATCTTCAAAGCCATGTTCACTTGACGAAGGTTACTGACACACTTGATGCGCAGAGCCGCCTGCTTCGCGGATGCCAGCGAAGGCAAAAGCATCCCTGCCAGAATCGCGATGATGGCGATGACAACCAACAACTCTATCAAAGTAAAAGCCCGGGCACATCGATTATGAACAGAAAATGAAACTGGGAGCATCCACGGCTTGGGCGGCTCAACCAGCGGCGGTAATATCTGCTTAGCGGAATGTTTCACGAGCGGAACAAACTTTGAATCCGGTGCAAATTGCACCGTGATATTTTCCCTCGATCGCTTTGATGTCGAATTTTCTCCACTCATGTTTCGTCTGCTTTAGGGAAGCATGAACCTCAAGACCATAACCCTTACAACGGTGACCATTGTCTTGGTCGCAGTTTATGCGTTCTATTTCACCGACTGGTTTAGACCGAAGAATATTCAAATCATCACGCAAATTCGCCCGATGCTGCGTCCGGGAGCTACTGCTGGAACTTATCCAGTTGCGTTCGGTTTGAACGCAAAATACGAATTGACCAGCATCCAAGTGTTTCCAGCCAAAGCATTGTCCACCAACGAGTTGACACCTCCCGTATGGGCACTTGAAGGGACTCCCAAATCGATAGCGATAAAGGCATTTAGCTACGCCGGGGAAGTCCCGGGCATGAAACCCGTTTTAGCGGGAGTTGCAGCTGTCCCCTTACAGGCCGGGGAAGAATATCTACTGATCATCGAAGCCGATGGAAAGACCGGCCAGACCAACTTTATCGCCGGGGGCAAGTCTGCTCCTACACCTCAAGCCCCAGCCGGGCCCGGAGCCTTGGCGCCGCTAGCCCCGCTTTCGCCTGCCAAGTGACAAGCCGCCCAATGCCCTGGCTTGATTTCACGCAAGGCCGGGACTTCCGTTTTACAACGTGCTTCAGCGATCGGGCAGCGTGGATGAAACGGGCAACCAGAGGGAGGATTAATGGGCGATGGGACATCACCCGGCAGCAAGATGCGTTTCCGCTTGGAGTCAGGGTCCACTTCAGGGACAGCCGAGATCAACGCTTGGGTATATGGATGAAGCGGGTTACGACAAATGGTCTTTGAGGGCGCACTCTCCACCACATGCCCCAGATACATCACCATGACCCGGTGGCTGATGTGTTCCACCACCGCCAGATCATGCGCGATGAACAGATATGAGAGCTTATGCTCGCGCTGGATATCCATCAGCAGGTTGATGATCTGCGCCTGCACGGAAACATCCAAAGCACTCACTGGCTCATCACAGACAATCAACTTCGGCTCCACAGCAAGTGCCCGGGCGATACCGATGCGCTGTCGTTGACCACCGCTGAACTCATGTGGGTAACGATCCGCATAGCGGGCATCGAGACCGACGTCTTTCAGCAAATTGGAAATACGCTCACGTCGTGCGGTGGGATTTGGCGCCAGATTATGGATATCGATGGCCTCCCCGATGATCTGGCCGATCGTCATTCGGGGATTCAAAGACCCGTAAGGATCTTGGAAAATCATCTGGAACTGGCGGCGGCGACTGCGCAACTCACTCTGAGTGAGTCGGGTGATATCTTCACCATTGAACAGCACCTGTCCAGCCGTTGGGTCTAGCAAGCGGATGATAGCCCGCCCCAAGGTTGTCTTGCCACAACCACTTTCCCCCACCAACCCCACGGTCTCACCCGACTCCACCGTCAGGCTCACATCATCCACGGCTTTGACGTGCGCTTTCACACGGCTGAACAGCCCGTGCTTGACCGGGAAATGGACTTTAAGATTTTTGACTTCGAGCAAGCTCACGATTCACTCCAGTAAGGACACCGCACCCAGTGTCCCGGCTCCACTTGGACCAACTCCGGCACCTTTTGCGAACAGTCACTTTTCGCCATCGGACAGCGCGGATGAAACCGGCAACCAGTCGGCATGAACCCGATGCTCGGCACATTGCCCGGAATCGCGTTCAACCGCTCAAGCTCATGTCCGAGCTTGGGTACCGAGCCCATCAACGAACGAGTATAAGGATGCAATGGCCGCTTCAGCATTTGATTCGCTGGGGCCATCTCCACGATTTGCCCGGCATACATCACCGCCAGACGGTCGGCGATGTCGCCCACAATCCCCAAGTTGTGAGTGATAAGCAGGATGCTCATCCCCAAGCGCTTCTTGAGGTCCAGCAACAACTCCATAATCTGCGCCTGGATGGTAACGTCCAATGCCGTCGTAGGCTCATCCGCCACCAACAGCTTGGGCTCGGAGGCCAAGGCCATGGCGATCATGACTCGCTGCTGCATACCACCGGACATCTGGTGCGGGTAATCGCGGATGCGCGACTCTGGAGCCGGTATCCCCACCAACTTTAGCAACCGGATGACTTCATCGTCTGTCGCCGCTTGCGGCCGGTGCAGCTTGAGCGATTCCTTGATCTGGTTCCCCACGCGGAAGACCGGGTTCAGTGACGCACTCGGATCTTGGAAAATATAGCTGACTATCCCGCCCCGAATGGAGCGCAACTCCTTCTTGCCCATCTTCAAAACATCGCTGCCGTTCAGCAATATCTCTCCCTCCGGGTAGATCGCAGGCGGGGTCGGCACCAACCGGGCGATGGACAAAGCAGTCACACTTTTACCGCAACCGCTTTCCCCCACAAGACACACAGTCTCGCCTGCTTCCATACTGAAGGACACGCCGTCCACAGCACGCAGCATTTTGTCGCCTTGCTTGAAGTCCAGCTTCAGATTTTTGATTTCGAGCAGCGGCATGGTCTATGCACTCTTGGTATCTACGGCGTCTCTTAAGCCATCGCCGAGGAAGTTGAAAGCCAGAACCGTAATAAATATCGCGGCCCCGGGGGCCAGCAACCAAGGGTAGTTGCGCAAATATTCGGTATTTTGGGCTGCATTCAGCATATTCCCCCAACTCGCTTCCGGTTCCTGGATACCCACGGTGAGATAGCTCAACACCACTTCACCTAGGATGTAATACGGGATGCTCAAAGTAGCTCCCACAATGAGGTATGAGAAGGTTCCCGGGATGATATGCTTGATGATGATCTGCAAGTTGGATTGCCCCAACGCGCGAGCAGCCAGGACATATTGACGCTCTCGCAATGACAACGCCATTCCCCGGATCACCCGGGCAGTGCTGGCCCAACCAACAAAGCTGAGGATAACGACAATCAAGAGATACATCTGCACTGAGGTCAGGTTGGAGGGGAAAGTCGCGCGCAAAGCCAATATCAAATACAGCCCGGGAATCGACATGATCAACTCACACAACCGCATGATGAGCGTATCCACTTTGCCTCCGTAGTATCCGGAAGCAGCACCGACAAATACTCCGATGCTATAGGATAAGATGATACCGATCAGTCCGATAGAGAGAGATATCTGTGATCCATACAGCATCCTTGAAAAGATATCCCGACCATATTGATCCGTTCCCAAAAGATAGATGGGGTAAGCTTCATCACCCGTTCCGAACAGGTGGGTCGTAGAAGGGATCAGTCCTAGCAGTTTATACTTCTCTCCCTGCACGAATAAACTAATCGGTTTTCGATCATCAGCCACCGGCTCATACTTGAAACTGCCCGGCTCCGTCAGGTGATACCGTGCCATGACCGGCCGTAAACCATCGAAACGGATTTTGGTTGGCGGATGGAAGAACCGGTCTCGATCCTGTCGCTCATAGCCATACGGAGCAAAGAACCCGGCCAGCGCCGCTACAAAATAGAGAACGAGCAACACTACCGCTCCAGCCATCGCAAGCTTCCGTTGCCGCAAACGCCGCCACATGATCTGCCATGGAGACAGATTTACGATGTCTTCATCGGTCCCTGCTGTGACGTTGGTGATTGTCTCGGCCATTCTTATTTTAACCGGATACGTGGATCACTCCAAGCCAGCAAAAGGTCGGCGATGAAGTTGCCGATTACGAGCAACGCCGTGGCCATCACCACAGTAGCCACAACCAGTTCATAATCTTTAGAGGTGATAGCCTCGATAGTCAAACGGCCCAACCCCGGCCAAGCCATCACGTTCTCCACGATGAACGCCCCGCTCAAAAGGCCCGCGAGCGAGTAACCGAAAATGGTCAGCAGCGGATTGATGGCATTACGCAGCGCATGCTTATAGATCACCCAGCCTTCCGCCATGCCCTTGGCCCTTGCAGTGGTAACGAACTCAGCCCGCAAGGTGTCCAAAAGATTAGACCGCATATACCGCATGATGCCTGCCAGTGAACTCGCCGCCAGCACCAGTGTCGGCAGAATCAAGTGATGCACCCGGTTCCAAAACTTCTCACCGGGCTCCATCAGGTCATACATCGGGCTTTGTGAGCCACCCACGGGAAACCAGCCGGTGCTCGCCGCCAACATCAACGCCAGCAAGGCGAGCAATACTTCAGGTATGGAGAGCCCCATGAAAGCGACCGAGGAAAGTGCGCGGTCAGCTATGGAGTCCTTGTGCACGGCGGCGACAATTCCCATGGGTATCGCAATCGCCCATGCCAAGACAGTCGCAAAAAAGGAAAGCAGGAAAGTGTTCAGCAACCGGGTAGAGATCAGCTTGCTAGCGTCCATCTTGTAGGCCAGCGAGTAGCCTAGGTCACCTTTGACTGCATTCAGCAACCAATAGGAATAAGCTACATAAAAGGGCTCATTGATATGCCGTTTGGCTTCCAGCTCTTTGATCTTTTCCGGTGATATCTGGGGATTTTGCTTCAGGTTGTCGTAGAAGCTACCGGGTGTCATCCACATCAGCATATACGTCAGCAACGAAACCCCGAACAACAATGGGATAAGGTGCAGGATACGTTTCGCTATGTATTGCCACATGGTGTTAATCGCTGGAGCAAAAGTGACAAATTTCACCCCTCATTGGCGAGTGAAAACCACTGGTCCAAGGCATTTGTGCTGCTAATCATGCTCATTTGCTGACTTTTGATTCGACAATGGCCCAACCTGTTCAAGAATCTATCTACTTTATGGAAAAACGCAGTTTAACCTTAGGGCATTCGCCTGACCCGGACGACGCCTTCATGTTCTACGCCCTGGCGAAAGATTTGATCGACAGCCACGGCTATCAGTTCGAGCACATCCTGCAGGACATCCAGACCTTGAACGAGCGCGCCACCCGCGGTGAACTGGATATCTCTGCAATCAGTATCCACGCCTACGCCTACGTCTGCGATCAATACGCCCTGCTCCCCAGTGGTGCCAGCATGGGTGACGGCTATGGCCCGATGCTCGTGGCCCAAAAAAAGTATTCCAAAACTGAGATCGCCAAACTCAAAATCGCCGTGCCCGGCACGATGACCAGCGCCTTTCTCGCTTTGCAGCTTTGGCTCGGCATTCCAGCGAAAGATTTCAATTACATTGTTGTCCCGTTCGATCAAATTTTCCAGACCGTCCGTTCCGGCCAGGCGGATGTCGGGCTCATCATCCATGAAGGTCAGTTGACCTATGCGAATGAGGGTTTGGTCGTCTGCGAAGATTTGGGCATCTGGTGGGGGCAAGAGAACGAAGGTCTTCCCCTACCCTTGGGCGGCAATGTCATCCACAAGCGGTCCGCCACCG
>JAURFH010000082.1 GCA_030834415.1 Verrucomicrobiota bacterium
CGGTGGTTGAACAGAATCCAAAGAAACCGTGTCAGATGGTTAGGAGTGAGCTGGCCTTGACTTGGCGGTGAGGGGGAAAAGCTCGCAAAGGAGTGATAAAAAGCCGACGATTTTTCACTGGCAAAGCTAGGGGACCTGCGGCACTGTTAAATTCAAGCCATGAGTGAAATCCACGTAATCAAAGAAACGCTGGCGGCAACTGCCCGTCGGCGGCGCTGGCAGCGGGGATGGCGCGGGTTTTGGCGGGGATTTATGGTCGCCGGGGTAGTCTGGCTGCTGGGGCTGATCATCTACAAAGTTTTGCCCATGCCGGAGCCGGTCCTGTTGGGGCTGTTTTTCCTCGGCTGGGTCGGGCCATTGGCCGGTTTCATCACGGGTTTTTCCAAGCCGGTCACCATGAACGAGGCGGCGCGCTGGCTTGATCAGGAGAAACAATTAAAGGAGCGCCTGAGCACAGCCTTGGAAGTCTCTGACTCGCAAAAGGATGGCGAATGGCAGCGGTTGCTGATGACGGATGCGGCGACGCATGCGGGGAATCTGAATGTCGCCAAGATGTTGCCCTTTAACCTGCCCAAGGCGGCGAAGTGGAGTTTAACCATCTTGATCATCACGGCGGGGCTGGGATTGGTGCCGGAATACCGCACGGTGGAGTATCGCCAAAAGAAGCAGGATCAAGAGGTGATGAAAGAAGTGGGTGAGCGCGTGGCATCACTTACCAAGCGGCAGATGACCAATCGCCCGCCCGCATTGGAGAAGACCAAGCAGGCTTTGGATGAGACGGTGGAGCTGGGGCAGCAACTTCAGAAGGCGAAGCTGACGCGGGACGAGGCGCTCAAGAGCATCGCCAAGGTTTCGGACAAGCTGAAGGAGGAAGCGCGGGACTTGGCCAAGAACCCTGGCTTGCAGCGGATGCAGCAGGCGGCGCGCACTTCCGGAATGGATCAGATGCCCACGCCGGAGCAGATCCAGAAGGAGATCGACAAGATGAAGGATGCCTTGGGGAAAGATGTTCCGGACATGAAGGACATCGACAAGCTCCAGACGGAACTGGAGAAGATGCAAGCGGCCGCCACTGACATGGCCAATAAAACCGGCCCGGAAGCCGAAGCGGCGAGGCAGGCGATGTCCCAAGCCCTGTCCAATCTCATGAAGAGCGCGGAAGCCGCCGGATTAGATGGCGCGAAGCTGGATGACGCGATGAAAGCTTTGGCCGCCGGCAAGCCGGATCAGATGTTGAAGGATTTGAATGCGGCGTTCCAAGACATGGAGCAGATGAAGCAACTGGCGCAGGCTTTGCAAAATCTCGAGATGGAAAAAGAGCAGATGGGCAAAGACTTGGCGGAGCAATTGGATCGCGGTCAGATCCCGATGGCGCAGAGTTCTCTTAACCAGATGATGCAGAAGCTGCAATCCGGCGAGATGTCGCAGGAGGAGATGAAGAAGCTCATTGAAGAATTGAAGAAGGCGGAGAAGCCCGGTCAGATGTATGGCAAAGCAGGTGAGTTGATGGCGCAAGCGGCGTCGCAAGCCGGTGCCGGGAACAAACAAGGCGCAGCACAATCATTGGCGGAAGCCATGAAGGAACTGGAAAAGATGAAGGAGCAGATGGGGGATCTGGAATCCATGATGGCGGCTTTGGAGAATCTGAAACAGGCCCAGCAGTGCGTGGGAAATGGCAGTTGCAACGGCATGGGCTGGGGTATGCGGAATCGGCCGGGCTTTTGTAAAGGCGGCGAGGGCGATGAGATGGCGGCTTGGTTCTATCACGAATATTACAAGAGTGGTGGTGGCAAAGGCGGCTTGAAGGCGGGCACGGCGGCACATGGCGTGTATGGCGAGGCAGATGTGAAGGAGCCGACTGATCCGTTGCTGACGACCAAGGTCACGGGACAGATCACCCCGGGTGGCCCGATGCCGAGCATCACGCTTAAAGGTGTGAGCATCAAGGGGCAGAGCACGGTGGCGTTTGAAGAGGTCGCGGCTACGGCGCAATCCGAAGCGGAGAGCGCGTTGACACAGGACAAGGTGCCGCGCGCGTATCGCGGTGCGGTGCGGGATTACTTTGATGATTTCAAGAAGTGATCGGTGACGGGAAACACCAAACAGAGAGGGGAGGACAGACATGAGTACTGAGGAGCAAATCGCGTCATTCCGGGACAAGTTTGACCGGATGAAGGCGGAGATCGGGAAAGTCATCGTGGGCCACGACGAGATCGTGGAGGGGACTCTGACCGCACTGTTGGGCGGCGGAAATCTTTTGCTGGAGGGTGTGCCGGGATTGGGAAAGACTTTGCTCGTGCGGACATTGAGCGACGTGCTAGAGCTTTCTTTCAGCCGCATCCAATTCACTCCAGACCTGATGCCCGCAGATATCTTGGGCACGAACCTGGTGATGGAGACGCCGGATGGCCGGCGCGAATTTCAATTTCAACAAGGGCCCATCTTCGCCCATCTCGTGCTGGCGGATGAGATCAACCGCGCGACACCGAAAACGCAATCTGCCCTGCTGGAAGCGATGCAGGAGCGGCAGGTGACGGCTGGCGGTGCGGTGCGCAAGCTGGCGGCACCGTTCTTTGTGTTGGCCACGCAAAATCCCATTGATCAAGAGGGGACTTATCCGCTGCCCGAGGCGCAGTTGGACCGGTTTTTCTTCAAGTTGCTGGTGGGCTATCCCACGGCGGCGGATCTCACGGAAGTGCTGAACCGCACGACGGAAGGTTATCAGGCGCACGTGAACAAGGTCATCGATGGTGCGACACTGATGGAGATGCAGGGCCTCGTGCGACAGGTGCCGGTGGCCACGCACGTGAAAGACTACGCCGTGCGGCTCATTCTAGCGACACATCCGAAATCAGAAACAGCGGCGGCGGTGACGAACCAGTATCTGCGGTTCGGCAGCAGTCCGCGTGGCGCGCAGACGCTCCTGCTCGCGGCGAAGGTGAAGGCGCTGACGCAGGGACGTTTCAATGTGAGCTTCGACGACATCGCAGCGATGATCCATCCGACGTTGCGGCATCGGTTGATCCTGAACTTTGAAGCTGAAGCGGAAGGGGTCACGACGGACAATATCATCACATCCATCCTGCAAGAAGTGCCGCGGGATTCGGTAGTGGCGGCGTAAAATTTACATGTCCGAGCACATATGGTGGATTCGCTTGGTAGTGTTTTTCGGAGGTCTGACTCTGATATGTGCGTGGCTTTTTCTTAAGAAGCGGACTATTGCCGGTTCGATGTTAAGCCTATTTTCATTGTTACTCCTTGCGATGGTGCTTCCGAGTGCTCGGCCAGCAAGACCTCAAGCCCAACGCAATGCCTGCTTGGCAAATGTAAAACAGCTCGCGATGGCGGTGGAGCAATGGGGTAAGGAAAAAAACAAAGTGAATGGGGATAAAATTGATGTGGCATCTATGCTGGACTATTTGAAAGGAGGCCGAATGCCCACTTGCCCAAGAGGAGGCTTTTATAGTTTTTCAGTAGTCGGGAAATCACCGGAATGCACTTTGCCTGAACACGACAGTAAAATACCTCCCTATAAACCTTAACCCATGTCACAACCGCTCATAACGCCTGAACTTCTGCGCCGGCTGGAACAGCTCCAGTTGCTGGCGCGGCGGCGTTCCAAGAGCAATGTGCGGGGTGAACGACGTAGCAAGGCACGCGGGCAATCGGTGGAGTTCGCGGATCACCGCAATTATGTTTCCGGCGATGACTTGCGTTATCTGGATTGGAATCTCTACGGTCGTTTGGACAAGCTGTTCTTGAAGCTCTACGAGGAGGAGCGCGAGTTGCCGGTGACCATCTTTCTGGATTGCAGCGAATCCATGAGCTTCGGTGAGCCGAACAAGTTCCACTTCGCACGGCAACTGGCGGCGGCGATCGGTTATGTGGCGTTGTGCGGGTTTGATCTTGTGAGTGTGCGGACGTTTCCGGACAAACCTGATGAGGCAGCGTATCGTCAGTCATTGCTTTCGGTGCGCGGTCGCAAATCCAGCCTGCAATTCTTCCGCAATCTCGCCCATCTCACGGCGACGGGAACTGCGGATTTCAATGCCGCCTTGCGGCGGGGAGCCATGGAGTCCCGCTCCACGGGAGTGGCCGTGGTGCTGAGTGATTTTCTGGACCCGCAAGGATATGAGGCGGGGCTGACTTCGCTGATCGGTCGGGGCTTTCAGGTGAACGCGGTGCAAATACTGTCGCCGGAAGAGATCGCGCCGACGAGCTTTGGTGATCTGCGGTTGGTGGATGCCGAGACCGGCGCGCAGACGGAGGTGACTTTTGGGCGCTACCGGATGGAGCAGTATCAGGCGATGGTGGAGAACTTCCGCCAGAAATTACGCGAGTATTGCGCGGGGCGGGGCATCGGCATCTTCACCACCAGTTCAGCGGATTCGCTGGAGCAATTGCTCCTCAAACAATTGCGGGAGTCGGAGGTGTGGGGATGAATTTTCTCGCGCCGTTTGCCTTCATCTTCGCCGCCACGTTGCCGGTGGTGGTCGTCTTCTACATGCTCAAGCGCCGCCGCACAGTGCGGCTCGTCTCGAGCACGATTCTCTGGCAGAAGTTCCTCGCGGAGACGCAGGCAAATGCGCCTTTCCAAAAATTGCGGAACAACTGGCTGCTGCTCCTGCAATTGCTGATGCTGGCGATGGCAGTGTTCGCGCTCTCGCGACCATACTTTGCAGCGACCACACAAGAGCCGGGCTTGGTGGTGGTGATTCTGGATGGTTCCGCTTCCATGCAGGCGCGCGATGAATCTCCCAACCGCTTTGAAGCCGCCCGCAAGGAGGCGTTGAAACTGGTGGATGGCTTGAAGGACACCGATCAGATGATGGTGTTGCTATCCGCGGGCAATACGGTAGTGCGCCAGTCGCCTTCCGCCGAGAAGACAACTTTGCGGCGCGTGATCGAGGAATGTCAGCCGGGCGATACGCCCACACGCGTTGAAGAGGCTTTCAAGTTGGCGGAGACCCTCGCCAAGAACCGGGCGAACGTGGAGGTGCATCTCTTTTCGGATGGGGCCATCCCTACGGCGGACAACCTGGCCAGCATCAAATTGCCCGTGGTGTTCCATCAGTTCGGCAAGCGGGCGAATAATGCGGGCATCACGGCGATGGATGTGCGTCCGCATCCGGAAGATCCCGCGCAACGGATTGTCTTCGCGAGTATCTACAATGCTTCCTCGAATGCGGTGTCGGTGAGTGCGGAGTTGCGTTTCAACGGGCAGTTCATGGATACCAAGGTCTTGAGCCTGCCAGCGCGTGACGTGGCCTCGACCGTATTTGCCGTGGAGCAAAAGCAGAATGGGGTTTATACCCTGAAGCTGAAGAACGATGACGATCTCGCCACGGACAACGAGGCTTCCATCATCAGCAACCTGCCACGCCCGGTGAAAGTGTTGTTGGTGTCGGGTGGCAACCGGTTTTTGGATAAGGCTCTCCGGGCGGTGCCGAACGTGGAGTTGAGCACGGCCTCGCAGCTCACAAGCGGAGGTAAAGGATATGACATCGCCGTGCTGGATGCGGTGACCCCGCTGAGTAATCCGGAGGTGAACACGCTAGCCATGAACGTGGCTACGACGAACTGGTTCGAATCCTGGCGCATGGTGGAGGGGCCGGTCATCGTGGATTGGAACGCGAACCATCCGCTGATGCGTTTCGTCACTTGGGACAATGTGCAGGTGGCGCAGACATTGGGCGCGAAAGCGCCGCCTTGGGGACTTGTGCTGGTGGAGGCACAGCAGACTCCCTTGGTAGTTGCGGGCGAGAAAGGGCGGCAACGGCTGGTCTGGATCGGTTTCGATTCTTTGCAGAGTACGTGGCCGTTGCGCGTGTCATTCCCCATCTTCATGGCGAATGCGATGGAGTGGCTGAACCCGCAGCAGTCAGATGTGAGCCAATTGACCATGCAGGCGGGAACGCCTTTTCGTCAGCCCTTGTTCGCAAGTCATGACATAGCGACCATCACGTTGCCGAAAGGGGACAAGAAAGAGGTCAAGCTGGGGGAGAAGGCGAAGGAACTCATTTGGAGCGAGACCTATAAGGTAGGTGTTTACAAGGCCAACTTCGGCACGAATGAGACATCGTTCACCGTGAACTTGATGGACCCGGCGGAGAGTGACATCACGCCCAAAGCCCAGGTACCGGTGGGGGCGCAAGGGGCCACAGCGGGCGCAATTTCGAAAAGGGCGAATCTGGAATACTGGCGCTGGTTCGTCATGGCGGCGCTGGCCGTCCTGATGTTCGAGTGGTGGTACTATCATCGGAGGACCGCATGAGCCCGGAGGTCACCCGATGAATATCCAGTTCACCTCGCCACAATGGTTGTGGGCGCTGTTGCCTGGGGCTATCTGGGTCATCTGGCTCACGCTGAAATCGGATGTGAACATCAGCCCTTGGCGGCGCTGGCTGGTGACAGTAGTACGGATGGTCATCCTGATCTGCCTGGTGCTGGCGCTTGCGGGTATCCAGTGGAAACAGCCGAAAGAGGGGTTGAATGTGTTCTTCCTGCTCGACCGTTCACAGAGTGTTTCACCCGAGCAGCAGGAGCGCGCCCAGAAGTACGTGAACGAAGCGGCGAAGGACAAGGCGCTCGATGATCGTGGTGGCGTGATCGTGTTCGGTTCGGGAGCGAGCATCGAGTCGATGCCGAACACGGCGGTGGAGCTGACTCAATTGCAAGCGGTGGTGCCTCCTGAGCGTACGGATCTGGGAGCCGCCATCCGGTTGGGAGCTGCGGCATTGCCGGAGCATGGACAGAGACGCTTGGTGATCTTATCCGACGGTAATGAGAATTCCGGGGATGCGATGGCGGCGGTGCTGGCCGCGAAGCCGCTGGGAGTCTCGGTGGATGTGGTGCCGCTCAGCCTCTCGCGTGGTGGTGATGTCTCAGTGCAGAAGCTGACGCTGCCCTCGAAACTGAAAGTGGGGCTGGCATTTGAGGTCAAGATACTGATCCGATCAGACCGGGAAAAACCGGCGGCAGTGCGGCTGTTCCGCAATGATCAATTATTGGGCGAGCAACCGGTCCAGTTATCTACGGGTAAAAATCTTTTTGCGTTCCCGCAGAAACTGGAAGATCCGGGCTTCTACAACTATCAGGTGCAGGTGGATGTGCCCGGGGATACCATCCCGCAGAACAACCGGGCGACCTCCTTTGCGAGTGTGCGCGGTGATCCGACCTTGTTGCTGGTGTCATCCGATCCGGACCAAGATGCGAATCTCGCGGCGGCTTTGCGTGAATCCAACCTGAAGGTGAAGCATGTGGCGGTCGAGGGTTTCCCGGAATCTCTGGCGGAGATGCAGAGCTACGATTCCATCTTTATCAGCAATCTGGCCGCCGGTGATTTCACCACGGACATGCTGAAGCTCTTGGAGATCGCGGTGCGGGATTTCGGAGTGGGACTGGTGTGCGTGGGGGGTGACCAGACGTATGCGGCTGGGGCGTATCGCGGTACGCCGCTGGAAACCATCCTGCCGGTGGAAGTGGAATTGAGCAGCAAGAAGGTGCTGCCGCCAGGTGCGCTGGTGCTGGTCATCGACAAGTCCGGCAGTATGAGCGGCGAGAAACTTGAGCTCGTGAAATCCGCCGCCATCGGCGCGGTACGCGCGTTAGGTGATTCGGATTATATCGCGGTGATCGCGTTTGACGGGATGCCCTACGTGATCGCAGATTTGCAGAAGGCGGGCAACCGCACCCAGATCGAACGCAGCATCGCGGGCATCGAAGCGGGCGGTGGCACAACGATGTATCCGCCGATGGTGAAGGCGTATGAGATGTTGCACGAATCGCGTGCCTCGTTGAAGCACGTCATCGTGCTAACGGATGGTGAATCGCAGCCGGGTGATTTCGAGGGCATCACCAAGAAGATGGCGGATGAGAAGATGACAGTTTCTACGGTCGCGGCGGGTGAATACATCGACGGGGCTTTGTTGCAAAGCATCGCCAGTGCAGGACGTGGACGTTTCTATCATGTACGCAATCCGACCCAGATACCGCAGGTCTTCATCAAAGAAACGGCGATCATCTTAAAATCAGCCATCAATGAAGAGCCGTTCCAACCGAAGATGGTGGCGAACACCGAGATCGTGCGTGGTTTCGCGAACGGTGAGTTCCCGACTATGCTGGGTCATGTGGTCACGGAGCCGAAGTCGCGGGCGGAATTGCCGCTGGTGACGAGTGGGGGCGATCCCTTGCTGGCGCATTGGAATTACGGTCTGGGCCGCACGGTCGCTTTCACCTCGGATGCCAAACCGCGTTGGGCTAAGAACTGGTTGGGGTGGGGCAAATACCGCCAGTTCTGGTCGCAGGTGGGGCAGTGGAGTCTGCGCAAGCTGGAGAGCACGGACTTCAATGCCGAGATGAGCGTGGAAAAAGGCGATGCTGTGCTGACGGTGGAAGCGATGGATGAGCAGGGTGACTTCATGAACTTCCTCAACCTGGAAGCGACGGTGGTCAGTCCCAAAGGCGACCGGCAGAAGGTGCGTTTGGAACAGACGGCACCGGGGCATTACGAAGTTAGGTTCCCGACCAAGGAGGTTGGAGCCTACGTGGCGCAGCTTTCCCAGATGAAGGATGGCAATGTGGTAGCCGGACAGGTCGTTGGGACGGCGGTGAACTTCTCCCCCGAATTCGAGGCGACCGAACCGAATATCCGGCTCCTGCAGCAACTGGTCGAGGCGGGCGAGGGCAGGGTGATCGACCCGCAGATCCAGAGTGACAATCCTTTCTTGCACGATCGGGTGAAGACGTTTCAGCCGGTGGACTTGTGGGAATGGCTCTTAAAGGCGGCCATCCTGCTCTTCCCGGTCGATGTCGGGCTGCGCCGTATCTATCTGGACAAGGAAGAATGGCTCAAGGCCACGGCGACCCTGAGGCGGTGGCTTTTCTTTTGGCGTCCCCGTGGCACTCGACCGGTGGAGGCGGATGAATCCTTGGCGGCACTCTTGACCCGGAGAGACAAAGTGCGGGCCACCCAAAAACCGGCTGAACCGGTCGTAGTAAACCCGGCAATCTTCCAGCCTAAAGACCCGGTCAGGGTAGTTTCACCCAAACCGGCGGCCAAGGCCGAGCAGGCTCCTATTGCTGGTGAGAAAGCTGCGACCACCACCGCCGAACCGGCCCCCGAGGAGACGACGACAACCAGTCGCTTGCTGGACGCCAAGAAGCGGGCACAGAGACGGCGGTAAAGCCATAGGCAAAAATGGCTTACACCAATTTTGGGGAGGGGAAAATAAATCGTTGCCCGGCGGGGAGGGTTATGGCTTCATGAGGTCCGCCAAATCCGTTGTTGCCCGCGGCGGGTTTGTTTTCGTGAGCTTTAGGGTTGTAGGCCAATAAGTTATGGAGCGAAGCCGGTTGTCGATTTGGTATTCTGGCCGGGTGCAAGGCGTGGGCTTTCGCTTCGCGACCAAGCAAACGGCGATGGGATTTGACGTCACCGGCACAGTCAAGAATTTGCCCGATGGCCGGGTTGAGTTGATAGTGGAAGGGACAAAAAATGAGCTGGAAGAGTTCCAGCAGGCAGTCCGGGAGTCCGGATTGGCCCGGTTCATCAAAGACGAACAGACCGCTTGGGGACCTGCGACGGGTGAGTTCCGTGGTTTTGAAATCATTCGGTAGTATTTTTGAGCGATGAAGTACGCAATTCTGGCAGATATACACGGTAACCTGGAAGCTTTGCAGGTGGTATTGGAAGACTGCAAAGCCCAAGGGGCCACGCACTACGCCTGTCTGGGCGATGTGGTGGGCTATAACGCCAACCCGAAGGAATGTCTGGATATCATCCGCGGCATGGGGATGCCCGTGGTCAAAGGTAACCATGACGAGTATTGCTCCACGGATACGGCCCTGGATGGCTTCAATGCCCACGCTGCGGAAGCCGTGGAGTGGACCCGCCAGCAATTGACTACCGAAGATCGTGAGTGGTTGCGCGATCTCAAGTATCTCCGACTGGTCGCCAATTTTACCATCGTTCACGCCACCTTGGATGTGCCGCAGCGTTGGGGTTACGTTTTCGACAAGCTCGCGGCAGCAGCCAGCTTTACCTATCAAAATACGAGCGTCTGCTTCTTCGGTCACACCCATGTGCCGGTGGCTTTCATCCGCGATACGGTGGTGCGTGGGGGAACATACTCGAAGTTCAAGGTGGAACCGGGTCGTAAATATTTTGTCAATGTCGGCAGCATCGGTCAGTCACGTGACGGGGTGGCCAAGGCCACATACGTCATCTATGATATGAACGAAGGCACCATTGAGTTGCGCCGGCTGGATTACGACATCCCGACGACGCAGCGTAAAATCATCGAAGCCGGTCTGCCTGCTCGCTTGGCCGAGCGACTGGCCTTGGGCAAGTAAGCATACGCTATGGCGTGGCCGGGCAGGCCGCCGCGTCCGGTCCGATTGAAAGTTCTTATCCTCAAGCCCAGTTCCTTAGGCGATGTCATTCACGCCTTGCCGGTGGCGCGCCTGCTGCGGTTACAGTATCCTGACTGTGAGATCCATTGGTGGCTCGGCAAGGATCTGTTGCCCTTATTGGCCGATGACCCGGATATCTCCCGCCTGATTCCCTTCAACCGCCGTCGCTGGTGGTCCCCCACTTGTCAGACGGGCCTTTGGCAAACGGTGAATGCCGCCCGGAAAGAGCGTTATGATCTGGTGATCGACCTGCAAGGACTCATGCGCAGTGCCCTGTTCGCCTGGCTGGCGCGCGGGGCTTATACCGTGGGAGTGCTGGACCGGCGTGAAGGCGGCTCGGCCTTATACGATTTGGCGGTCGAGCGTCCCGGGCGTAATGTGCATGCGGTGGATTGGTATCTGGCCGTGGCCAAGGCGATCGGCCTGGACCCCAGCCGCGCGATCGACTGGCTGCCGGAGAATCGGGCAGTGGCCACAGAGGTCCGACGTAAATGGCGGGTTGATGGGGCGCGGTGGGTGGTCCTATGTCCCGGTGCCCGTTGGGAAAACAAGATGTGGCCGCTCAATTCTTTTGTGGAGCTCTCGCGCAAGCTGTTGCATGAGCACGCTGATCTGAAGCTGGTCGTGATCGGTGGACGCGAGGACATGGGGCGGGGGCAGGTCTTGCACTCAGCAGAGCCTGACCGGGTGTTGGACCTGACGGGTTGTACTTCACTGACTGAGATGGTGGAGTGGATCCGGTTGGCTGAGGTGACCGTCACGAATGATACTGGCCCCATGCATGTGGCCGCCGCTATGAAAAAGCCGGTGGTGGCCATCTTCGGTCCGACGGCGCCAGAGCGTACGGGACCTTACGGACAGATCGACCGGGTGCTTCGTGCCAGTCTGCCATGCGTGCCTTGTCTCCAGCGCCGGTGCCATTTTGAGGAAGCGCTCGCCTGCCTCCACCGCATCAAGCCTGAACAGGCCTTGCGCCAGTCAGCTCTCTTTCTCGCCTGATTAATTCTGAATAACTTTGGGGGTATCACCGTCATTATTCGATGTTGGCGCGGTTCATGGCGGACGGTTTCAGGGCTGATAATTGCCACTTGAACGTTAGGGTGGTGAGCGCCACATTGTCTGTCATGAAAGCAATCGTTCTGGGCCTTTTGGCGGCGTTTGGCGTGGTCGCCAGTGTGCAAGCACAGCAAGTGGTGAAGGTGAAGATTTTCACCGAAAAAGCCTACTTGCTGAGTGAAGGCGCACAGACGGTTAATGAGAAGATCCAGTATCTGAATGACCGGACCCAGTTCCTCGCGCAGGAACCGATGGGAATCATGGTGCGAGTGTTTAACTACTCGGGTGAGAACATGGTGCTTGGGCGCGAAGAAGATTGGATCAGTTTCTCAGTGGAGCCGTTGGCTAACAAATCAATCGTGCGGCAGAACGGTCAGCCGCCGGTGGCCGGAGTGTTTGAACTCGGCAACAATTTGATGGCTACCAAGCGTGTCGATCTCGCTCCGTTCTTTGAGATTGTCGAGTCCGGACGCTACAAGATCACCGCTACCGTCCGGGCCGGACGTTTTGGAGATGTCAGCAGTGAACCTTTGCTGGTGGATCTGGTGAGTGGCACCACCTTGTGGGATCATGAGTTTGGGATTCCCGCTCTTGGTGACAAAGCTCCCGAGATACGCCGCTACCAGATCATTCAGGCGCGTCAGATGGACGTGCAACATCTTTACGTGAAAGTGACTGATACATACGGCAGCAAAACTTATGGGCTTCATCAGCTTGGGCAGATGGTCATCACCCATAAGCCTGAGCAGTTGACTGACCGGAACAACCGTTTGCATGTGTTGCACCGGTCAGGGCGATCCACGTACACCTATTCCATGGTGGATCACGACGGCCAGGTCATTTTGCGGCAGCGTTATGACCAAGCTGGCGGGCCACCGCATCTGGTGCCGACCGAGGCGGGCGAGGTGTTGGTCAGCGGCGGTGTGCGGACCAAGTCCCCGTATGATATCGATCCGCTTGCGGACGAACTTGAGCAGAAACTGAAAACCCCATGATTTGTCCTGTTGTACCCACCCGTTTCGCTCTGGCCCTCATCACGTCGGCGTTCGTAACAATCTCAGCCCTGGCACAAACCAATTCTGCCCCGGCAAAGCTGGAAATCATCCAGCTCAAGAATGGTGATCGTCTTACCGGAGAGATACTGCGGGAAGATGATACCAACCTTGCTCTTAAGACGCGTTGGAATGCGGAACTGCTCCTGCCCAAAACGGAGATCGAAAAGCGGGAACCACAAGCCCAAGCAGTTCCTGCTCCTGAAGTGGTCGTAGCTGAGCCCAAACCCTCTCCCCCGGCTGAGATGCCTCTGCCTGCGGCCGCACCGGTCAAACCCAAGGGTGTATGGAAGGGGAAAATACAACTGGGGGCTGACCTGAGGGAAAGCACCGTAAGCAGTTATCTCTATTCAGCCAATGCCCGTGTCTCTTATGCCCGTGGTGAATGGAAGACTGCTGCCGACTATCGGTATTCTTACGGCAAGAGCGGTCAGGTCCGTTCCGCTGACCGCATGGATGGCACGCTTAAATCTGACCTGAATCTGGGAGAAGAACGAGAGTGGTTTGTCTATGTGCTGGGTGGTGCTGGCTATGATCTGGTCCGCAAGATCGATTATCAGTTTGAGATGGGGCCAGGGTTTGGTCGCCACCTTATCGCCAGCAAGGACATGGCGCTCAATGCGGAAGCCGGCTTGTCTTATCAACAGCAGAATTTCAGTAACGGCACCAAACGTGATGAGATGCGTTTCCGTATCGGTGAGGACTATTTCTGGCAGATCAACTCCAAGCTGAAACTGGAGCAGCAGGCGGAGATCCAGCCTGCTTTTGATGATGTGGTGGATTATCGGATTCGCTTTGAGACGACCCTGAGCTATGTCCTTTTCAGCAACATCTCATGGAATTTTTCGCTGATCGATCAATACGACAGCAAGCCAGCCAACGGGGTCTCGAACAATGACCTGCAAGTACGCTCCGGACTAGGCTTCAGTTTCTAAGTCTGCCGCTTACCGGAGCAATTTACTCGAAGAACTCTTTTAAATTCTTCACCCGTGCCTCGATTTCCGCTTTGTAAACCATGGCGCGGGAGAGTGAGGTCTGCTCCGTCTGGCCGAAAAATGGATCCAGTTCCACGCGCACGGCAGCCATCGGATCACCATTACGATCATGCACCGGCATGGTCACCTTGACGATGGTCTTGCTGGAATAGAGCATCGGCGTGTTCGCTGCGATGGCCGTGCCAGCCACTGAACTGTCTTCTACGATCTCATTCTCTGAGACTTTGCTGCTGCTGGCCAGTAAGACGATGTTGGTGCTGCCTACTTTCGGCCCATAGACTTTGATGGCGAGGGTGCGAGGAAAACGTTCCATCAACAAATCGACTACTTTTTGCGCGTAAATCACCCTCGGGGTGTATGTGACTTTGGCGTGGGTGAAATAGGACACGGAATCCGATTTGGTCCAGAACCCAACCTTGCCATTGTTGAAGGTGTTATCTGTCAGGTCCGGGATCACCTGATTGCCATTGAGAAAGCAACGGATCTTGTTCGCTTCACATTGGACGGACATCTCATGCCAGACGCCGGAAGGGATGCTGATCTCCGGGCCGATAGGTGGCTGACGGATGCCGCCGACGACCTTGTAGAAGCGGAACGTATTGCCGAGCCCGCTGGCGCGTAGAACGTAAAAGTTATATTGATCCTGAGCCCGGAAAACGATGCCAGCCATGCGCTCCTTTTCACCGGACACCAGTTTGAATTTGGTGGTGAAGGTGAAGTCTCCGAAGTAATCACCTTCGTTGAAGATGATCGGGTAACGCTCATCGGTCCCATCAGCGCTGGTCTGGGCCAGCACGGCCGCTTTGGTGGTTGTGTTCCCTTTGCTCGTCAGCGGGGCAAAGGCCGAAGGGGCATCATCCTGAAGTACCTGCCAGACCGGGGTTGGGCCGGTGCCGATCAGATAGCTCTTGAAGCCCTCAGGTAACTGGCCAGCTGGCGTGCTGGTGAAATCAAAATTCAACTCGGCTGCTCCGGCGCTGAGGCTCAGGAACAGGCTGGCGGCCAAAAGGCAAATCCCGCGTAACATGGTGTAAAAGTTAGCAAAGAGCCGTCCGGGCTCAAGGTTTAGTATGAAAACAAAAAGGGGAGACGCAGTGCGTCTCCCCTATGTTCAATAAATCATTGATCAGTAGATCATGTCTGCCACGGTCCGGCCAGCCGGGATAAAGGGCAGAACGTGTTCCGAATACGGCGTGACGATGTCCAGCACGTAAGCGGTCTTGGAATCCAGCATGCGCTGGATCGCGGCCTTCAGGTCCTTCTTGTAAAACACGCGTTCGCACGGGATGTTGAAGCTCGTGCAGACTTTCACGTAGTCAGGATAGACTTGCGCGCGGTTCTCGGGGTTGCCGAGGTAGGTATGCCCGCGGTTGCCACCGAAGAAGTTGTCTTCCCACTGCACCACCATGCCGAGATGCTGGTTGTTTAGGATCATGGCCTTCGCCGCGATCTTCTCGACGTTGGCGGTGGCGAGTTCCTGGATGTTCATCAGGAAGGAGCCGTCACCGTCGATATCCACCACGTGTTTGTCCGGGCGGGCGACCTTAGCTCCCAGCGCTGCCGGGAAGCCGTAACCCATGGAGCCGAGACCGGCACTGGTGATGAACTGGCGCGGGAACTTGTATTTATACCACTGACCGGACCACATCTGGTGCTGGCCCACGCCCGTGGTGATGATCGCATCACCCTTCGTCAGGTCATAGAGCATCTCGATGGCCATCTGCGGGAGAATGACTTCGCTCTCATGGCCACGCAGGTGATCCTTGATATGATCGCTGTTCGCGATCTCAGCGGTCACCTCGTAATGCAGCGCGCCTTTCTTTTTCCACTCGGCGATCTGGGCGTGCCAGGCCGGGAACTTCTTGGCGATGGGCCGCTTGCTGATCATCGCGTTCAGGCGCTTGAGGGTGTCCTTCAAGTCACCGGTCACGGCGAGGTTGGCTTTCTTGTTCTTGTTATGCTCGGACGGATCGATGTCCACGTGGACGATCGTGCCGTGCTTGCAGAATTCCTCGAACTTGCCCGTCACGCGGTCATCGAAACGCACGCCGAAGGCGAGCAACAGGTCCGCGCCATCCTTGAGTTTTTCCAACGGCTCGTTCGGATTGGAGCGATACTTGAATTCACCGCTCACGGCCCAGTTCGCATAGGCGGCACCGTGCATGCCCAACCAGCGGAGGGAGAGGGGATGGGTTTCCGGGAACGCGCCCACGCCCATCAGGGTGGTGGTCACGGGGATCTGCGCCGCTTCGGCGAACTTCACGAGTTCCGCCGCCGCGCCAGAGGTGATGACGCCACCGCCGCAATACAGCACCGGACGCTCAGCCTTCTCGATGAGGCCGATGATCTCGTTCAATTCCAGTTCGCCCGCGCGATGATCCGGCTGGGTGTAGCCCGGCAGACCTTTCTTGATCTCTTCCAGTGAGGGCCAGCGCGGTTGCGCCTTGGCCTGCTGGATGTTTTTCGGGAAATCGATGACCACCGGTCCCGGACGGCCGCTTTCCGCGATGTAGAACGCCTCGGCGACCACGCGGGGGATATCGTTGATGTCCGTGATGAGGAAGCTGTGCTTCACAATCGGCATCGTCACGCCGACGATGTCCGTCTCTTGGAACGCACCGCGACCGATCATGTTCTGGTTCACCTGACCGGTGATGGCCACCAACGGGCAGGAGTCGAGGTAAGCGTCGGCGATGGCCGTGACCAGGTTCGTCGCACCCGGGCCGGAAGTGCCCATGCACACACCGGCTTTGCCGGTGGCGCGGGCATAACCCTCTGCGGCGAAACTGCCACCCTGCTCATGGCGGGGGAGGATCGTGCGGATCTTGGACTTCGTCAGCGACTGATGGATCTCCATGCTCGCGCCGCCCGGATAGGCGAAGATCGCCTCTACACCGGCGCGCTCCAGCGCCTCGACAAAGATGTCGCGGCCAAACATCAACGGGCCGACTTCGGCGCGTTTCTTTTGCGTCCCTTTTGCAGTGGTCTTCTTCGCTTTCGCTGTGGTGCCTTTGCTCATTGCTTTCTCTGTGTTTTTACAGCCGGTGGCCGCGGATAAATTAAAAACCCACGACCGTTGCCAGCCGTGGGGTTCTTGTCTAAATCTCGATTAACAGCGACAAGGTCCAGCGGCCGGGCTTGTTACCCCGGCTACTACTACCAGTACCTGTACGCTAAGAATCATTAGTGGGCGAAGATAGTAAGCGTTTAGCCCTATGGGTCAAGCCCCTATTCCTGAGGAAAAAGACGAATTCCGAAATCAGAAAGACGAAGGAATGAATCAATGATTGAAATCATCCTTAGTGTCTTATCTTGAATGAGTTAAGTGATTTTTGAGTTGGTGAAAATGAGGTTGTCTGAGGGCATCCCACTTAGCTCATTCCTTCGTCATCAGGGCTCAGTCATTCGTCATTTAGCCGCTGCGCGGCTAGGCAGGTTCCTGCTGGCTGATGCAGTGGAAGGAGCCCAAGCCCCAGATTAGCTCCGTGGAATCGACCCCGATAACCTTTCGGTCTGGCATCTCACGCTGGAGGATGTCCAAGGCCTTTTGGTCGTTCTTATGACGGTAGGTCGGCACCAGCACGATGCCATTGGCGATGTAGAAGTTTGCGTAGCTGGCCGGGAGTCGTTGCCCTTCAAACTCCACCAACCCGGGCATTGGCAGCTCGACGACCTTCAAGGGCTGGCCGTCTTGATCCTTCATCGTCTGCAGCCGCTTCAGGTTCTCCTGCAGCAGGTGGTAATTCTCATCCTGTGGGTCTTCCTCCACGATGGTCACCACCGTGGTCGGGTTCACGAACCGGGTCAGGTCATCCACGTGCCCATCTGTGTCATCACCTACGATACCGTCACCCAGCCAGAGGATGTTTGTCACGCCGAGGTAATCTTTCAGATACTGCTCGATCTGTTCCTTCGAGAGATCCGGATTACGATTCGGATTCAAGAGACACGCTTCCGTGGTCAACAAAGTGCCTTTGCCGTTCAGGTCCAGCGCGCCGCCTTCCATCACGATGCCTGGTGAGAAGAGAGGAAGACCGCGCAGCTTGGCGATGTGCTGCGGCACGGCGTCATCCAGATCAAACGGCGGATACTTCCCGCCCCATGCATTGTAGCCCCAGTCCACGATGGCGCGCTCGTGTTTGCCGCCTTGGTCACGCACGAGGAAATTGGGGCCGTGATCGCGGCACCATGGTTCGTAAGCCGGGAAATGATGGAACTTCACTCGCTCCAGCGGTGTGCCGTTATCCTTCAGCAAACCGCGCACCCACGCCTCCATCTCTGCGTGCCAGACGTTGATGTTTACGTCTTCCACTTGCACTAGATGCTTGATGAGCTCGGCATAGACCGGCGGCACCGTGTCGTATTTGTCCGGGAAACTGAT
>JAURFH010000083.1 GCA_030834415.1 Verrucomicrobiota bacterium
GAACGCAGTGCTCCCCCTCATGGCCGCCACCCTCCTTACCGCCGAGCAATGTGTCATCCGTCGCGTACCGGACCTGAGTGATGTGAAGTTTATGGGCCAGGTGCTTACTTCGCTCGGAGCGAAGGTGGAGATCAATGGCGACGAGGTGAAGATCCAAGCGAACAAGATCAAGGGAACCGGGGATTACGACCTGATCCGCAAGATGCGCGGTTCCATCTGTATCTTGGGTCCGCTCCTGGCGCGATTAAAGAAGGCCACGGTGTCGTTGCCGGGCGGATGCGTCATCGGTGCGCGCCCGGTGGATTTGCATCTGAAGGGGTTGGAGGCGTTGAGCGCCAAGATTACTGTGGAGCGCGGTTACGTCATCGCCAAGGCTCCTAAGTTGCTTGGGCGAGAACTGTTCTTGGGCGGCCGTTCTGGTCCCACCGTGTTGGGTACGGCCAACATCATGATGGCGGCGACCTTGGCCGAAGGCGTGACCATCATCGACAGCGCGGCTTGCGAGCCGGAGATCGTGGATCTGGCGAATTTCTTGAATGCGATGGGCGCCAAGGTGGTGGGGGCAGGTAGCCCGACCATCACCATCACGGGCGTGAAGGAACTTCACGGGGCCGAGCATGAAGTCATCCCTGACCGTATCGAGGCGGCCACGTATGCGATCGCAGCCGCGGCGACGAACGGTGAAGTCACCTTGCACGGAGCCCGGGCGGACCATATGCACGCTATTTTGGATAAACTCCGCGAAGCCGGAGTGAAAGTGGATCGCAGTGGCCCGCGTATCACGGTGAAGCGCGGTGGACGGCTCAAGCCGGTGGATATCGTCACCCAGCCTTATGCCGGCTTCCCGACGGATGCGCAGGCGCAGATGATGGTACTCATGGCATTGACGCCGGGTATCAGCATCATCACGGAGCGCATCTTTGAAGCCCGCTTCATGCATGTGAGCGAATTGCAGCGATTGGGAGCGGATATCGCCATTGAAGGACCAAGTGCCATTGTGAAGGGCGGCAAGCCCCTAAGCGGTGCAGAAGTGATGGCGAGCGATCTCCGTGCTTCAGCGGCATTGGTCATCGGTGGTATGGCGGCGAAGGGTTCTACTCAAGTGAATCGAATCTACCATCTGGACCGCGGATACGAGAAGATCGATGAAAAGCTGAAGAAGTTGGGGGCGCGGGTTTCCCGAGTGGCCGAGTAGGGATAGCTATAGAATCAGGTTTATGAACTCCCAAGCCGCTTGTCCGGCTTGGGAGTTTTACTTTTCCGCAGGATGGGATTTCGCCCGCAGACATTTATTTGTGCTGGCCCTCCGACCTGTCAGGTATTAGGTTGCCGCAGATTCCAAATATTAGCTGAGGTGCCGTATGGACATTAATTTTGCCTGCCCGAACTGCGATGTGTTGTTGACTGCGGATGACTCCATGGTCGGAGATGAGATCCAGTGTCCGCAATGCAGCCTTACTTTCAACGTGCCGGAAGGAACTCCGGTTCCTCCTCCCCCCGAGGTGGATGTGACGGAAGAGATTTTGGCCGCTTCCTCTGCCCCGGTAGTGGAAAAGCCGCGTCAGCGCATAAGTCTGACCTTACCTTCTAGTGCACCCGGCACCAGTGCTCTGATCGAGAAAGCGAACAAGCCGTTGGAAGTCTCGGCCAAACTGGGTATCTCCTTTGTGGTGCGGACCATCCGCCGGGCTGAGTGCATCGTGAACGGCAAAGACCGTTTCGATGACATGGTGGCCGAAGTCTTGAGTGGCGTGGGTGAGGAGCATCTGCATTCCGTGACGCCGATCAGCTATTCCTACGTGGACAAAGCCTCTCAGCTAGCGCTCGCGGACTATGGGGTGATGATCATCTACAAGAAGCAGTAACCGATTATGGTCTGGCGGGTTTAACCAGCCGCCCGTCTTACAATTTTTGGCTCCTATTTCGCTGGTGGCGGGATAGGAGCCTTTTTACTTACGACGGTTTTGCCCACAACCGGGGAGCATCGAGCGGTGGTCTTGGTGGATTCAGGTCATTGCAGATTAGTTGAAACTGATTGAGGGTTGGTGACGTCTTTTTGGTAGTACCAGAGAAACCGACGCTAGATTGCCGGATTGAGCGACGAAGCGCCTTCAGGTGTCTGGATAGGGTGATCGGCACGGATAGAACGACGGGAAATTGATGGAAACTGAAACCAAAGCGGCTGAAGCCAAACCGGAGCAGGCGGTAAACGGATGGGCGCGTCTGGTCGTAGGCAAGCACCCCAAGAAGACATTGTCCCGCATCGCGGTCACGGTCATCACCTCGGCCGTCGTCTTCGGCTTTCTCGCCCGCCCCATTCAGGTAGTCGGTATCAGCATGTTTCCGACCTACAAACAGGGGCAGTATAATTTCATCAACCGGGTCTCTTACTGGCTGGCGGAGCCCAAACGTTTCGACGTGGTAGCAGTGGATGTGCGCAGCTTGGGCATGCATGCCGTGCTGTTGAAGCGCATCATCGGCATGCCGGGTGAGAAAGTAGTGATCACTGACGGGATCGTCATGATCAACGGCCAACCGCTCGATGAACCTTATGTGCGGGCGCGCTTCCCGTGGCAGGAGGAGTTCGATCTGGGGCCGGATGAGTATCTGGTGATTGGTGATAACCGGGCGATGGTTCAAGGCAACCACACCCACGGAATGGTTCCCCGGAAGTTCATCATGGGGAAAGTGCTCTACTAGGCCCTCCTGTTGCTGGCTTAATAATCTCGGAATGGTCCCCGGGGCTCGGCCTTGTCCATCTCCTGTTTCCAACCGGCGAATTTGCTTTTCATCATCGCGGCGATTTCAGGCTTTTCCGTGGTCAGATCCTTTTTCTCGCTGAGGTCGGTGGAGAGATCGAAGAGGCCGTTGCCTTTGGCGGATTGCACCCATTTCCAGTTACCCACCCGGGCGGCACGATCACTCCGGCGTTCCCAGTACATCTCGGTGCGGGGTGATTTCACTTTACCCTGCAAGATGGGCAGGAGGTTGAATCCATCCAAGATCACGTCTTGAGGTCGTTTGCCACCGGCCACATCGGTGAAGGTGGGGAACAGTTCGAGGGCGGTGAGAAACTCATCCGTGACCTTGCCGGCTGGTAGTTTTCCTGGCCAACGGGCGATGAAGGGCACGCGTAATCCGCCCTCCCACATGGTCGATTTGGCCCCTTTCAGCGGAGCATTACCCCCATTGCCACTGCCGCCGTTGTCTGACATGAACACAACCAGCGTGTCTTTCTCCAAGTCGTGTTTCTTCAAGGTGTCGAGCAGTTCGCCGATGGCTTCATCCATGCATGTGACTGCTGCATAGTAGGAAGTGAGTTTCGCTTTGGGATCCATCTTGGGATACTTGCGGATGTATTCCTCCGGGGCTTGCACGCCGGGCTTATCGAGGTTGGATGCTCCGTGCGGCGCGTTGAACGCGACATAGAGGAAGAACGGTTGTTCGTGATTCTCATTGATGAACCGCAGCGACTCGCGTTTGAACACCTCGGTGGCATAAGTGCCTTTATCCGCTTCGGTCCGGTCATTATCGCGGAACATGGAATGGATGCCGTAGCGCTCGTGGGTGTAGTAATCGATGCCGTTATTGCCGATGCCATAAAAGAAATCGAAACCGCGCTGACGGGGCAAATACCGCTTGGCCTGGCCCATGTCCCATTTGCCAACCATTCCAGTGCGATAGCCGGCTTTTTTGAGCACATCACCGATAGTGATCTCTCTGGGGTCCAGCCCTAAGGTCATCTCGGGCGAGACGAGATACTCATCCCACGTATACTTGTGACCGTAATTGACGAGGTCGTTGCGGACCATGTCGTATAGGCCGTTGCGCTGGGGAAAACGACCAGTCAACAGGCTTCCGCGTGAAGGGGTGCAGGCCGGCCAGGTGACATAGAAACTGGTGGCGCGGACGCCTTCCCGGGCGAGACGATCCAAATTTGGGGTGATGATGTCTTTGGTGCCAATGATACCAAGGTCAGGGTAGCCTTGGTCATCCGAAACGATAAGCAGTATGTTCGGAGGGCGTGTGGCAGCCTCTAGGGCAGGGGTGAGAGCCAGCGCAAAAAATGAGACAATACCGAACCAGATTGAGCAAAGGCGGTTCATGAATAGTATCAAAGCATAGGCACGGCCCAGCGAAAAGGGAAACGTGGCTAGGGTAGTATGGCTCTAATTTTTTAACAAGGTGGGTTGCGCCAAGCAGTCTTAATTGCTATACTGTTATTTAAGGGATGGAGGTGAATTTTTTAAGATAAGCAAATCTCCCACGTTTTAGCTAGGTGCCAGAGTAATATGTCTAACTATGAGGCAGGCTTTGCGGAAATTGGCCTAGAATATGCTAAAAACTCGAATTCATAGGAAATGAGAACACTTAATTTGCTTTCAAGTTTCGCTCTGCTATTGGCGGCATCCGTTGCTGTCGTGCAAGCAGCTCCGACCGCGAACCCTGATACGGGAGCGACTCCCGCCAACCAAGTATTGACCGTTAACAATCCGGGAGGGGTATTGGACAACGACACGGGCACGGGTGCCCTTTCCGTTAACGGTAACGCTCCGTAGCAGAGCTACTCCTTTGCGGGTTTCACCTTCGATCAATTGAGTACGCCCAATGTGTATTCCTCTTTGGCGGCGGGCACTTACAGCGGGGCCATTGTGACCCAGCTTCCCACTGGTGTCACCGGGGCCATTTCGGGATTCCCCAGCAGCATAGTCGGTTTTGACGCAACCCTGTCCATCGGGAACCAATTTAACGGCAGTTCAGGGGTGCGTGCACTCAACTTGCCCAATGGCAACAACGGAACCACGCAGCGAAGTGGTTTTGAGCTGTCGTGGGACAATGGATTGATTCTGACGAATGAGGCGGGCAGTGATTTCGTGGTGTATGAGTCGGGATCGAATGGGACCACCCCGGAGGCGTTCATGGTTCAGGTCCATGACCGGATTAATAATGTCTGGTCAATCTGGATCTACAATCCGGCCAGCGCGTTCCAGGTCACTTCCGGAGCTGAGGGAGGGTTTGCCACCAGTTATGATTTAAGTGATTTTGGGATCGCTGCCAACGGTGAGGTGGATGCCATTCGCGTGGTCAACATGACGGATGAAGATCGGATGGTGAATGCCTCGGGTGTGGGTGAAGTGATCCCTGAAGATAACGGTGCGACCAGCACCAATCTGCCAGACCCGGGTTCCTTGGCTTCGTTCGGCAATTATGGGGCAAGTACGCTGGATCCCGATTCCATCTATGTGGGCATCTTGCGTCCGCTGACGGCGGGCACACCGGCTTTCGATGCCAATAGTGCCTTGGGGGCGGCGGTGAATGTGAATCCCGATGGTAGCTATACCTATGACCCCACGGCCGTGCTTTCCCTTCGTCAATTGCCCGCCGGTAGCATGGTGATGGATACCTTCAACTACACGGTGCAAGACGATGATGGCTTTGATACAAGCACGGTGACGATCACGGTCACCGGGGTGAATGAAGATCCTGTCGCGGTGAATGATGCTTACTCCACCGATGAGAACACGCCCTTGTCCGTGCCCTTGGCCACTAGTGTGTTGAACAATGATTCTGATGTCGATACAGGCACCACATTGACCGTGACTACCTTTGACGCCGCGAGCACGCAGGGTGCCGTGGTATCCGTAGCAGCGGATGGCAGTTTCACATATGACCCAACTGGGGTTGCCGCTATCCAGGCTTTGGCGGTAGGACAGACAGTGGTGGATACCTTTACCTATACCATCTCAGATGGTGATGGTGGTTCAGATACGGCGACCGTATCCGTCACCGTAAGCGGACGAAACGAAGCGCCTACTCCGGTAAATGATACAGGCTTTGCGACCAACTCTGACACTCCACTGAATGTGACGGCTCCAGGGGTGCTGGCCAACGACACCGATCCTGATGCAGGCGACGTCTTGCGCGTGGAAGGGATGGGGGCGCAGCCTTACACTTTTGCCACCATCACGTTTGATCAGGCGAGCGCGCCCAATATTTTAACGCCGCTTGCGCCTGGCGTCTACGATGCGGCTGTCATCAATGCCGAACCAACAGATGTGACGGCGGGCCGTAGCGGATTCCCAGATGATACGACCAATTTCCGCGGTGAGTATTCTTTAGGACGATTGCTGAAATCGACGGCTGGCACAACGGTCAGCGGTGTGAACCTGCCTTTGGGTGATGCAGGAGCGACTTTCCGCAGTGGTCTGGAGATCACTTGGGAGAGCGGCCTTAGCCTGACCAACCTGACGGGCGATGATTTCGTGATCTATGAATCAGGCGGGGCCAATGCTCCTGAAGGCTTTATGGTCCAAGTCCGCGGGACAGATTCGGGCATCTGGAGCCGCTGGGTGTATGTGCCTTCCTCACAAGTGGCGGCTTATGGTAATCCCGGCGAGTTCATTTATGCTACGTTGTTCAACTTGGATGATTTCGGCATCTCGGCAAACGAAAGCATTGATGCCTTCCGTATCGCGAACCTGATCGCAGCAGACCGCATCGAGACAGGTACGAGATTTGTGCTGCCGGGTGATAATGATGCCACCAGTGCTGAACTGCCTGATCCCGGCCCACTGGCGTCTTTTGCCAATTATGGAGCCAGCACGTTTGATCCGGACCCGGTGTATCTGGGAGTTCTGCATCAGTTGATCCCGACCAGTCCGGCTTTTGATACCATGAGTGCCCAAGGGGCCACGGTGGTAGTGAATGCTGATGGCAGTTTCAGTTACGATCCCACCACCTCACCCACGCTTACCGTCTTGGCGGCAGGGGTGACCATGGATGACACCTTCAATTACACAGTGACGGATGGTTTTGGTGGTTTTGCCATGGCGACAGCCACCGTCACGGTCACGGGCGTGAACGCTCCTCCGACCGTATCTATCGCCTTCCCGACGAACAGCTCCACGTTCTTTGCTCCGGCCAGCTTCCCTATCGCAGCCGATGCAGCGGATGTGGATGGCACAGTGGCGCAGGTCGAGTTCTTTGAGGCCACCTTGGGATCGTTGGGCGTGGATACGACGTCGCCCTTCACGATTGATGTGAACAATCTGCCGGTCGGCAACTACACCCTTACGGCCGTGGCCACGGATGATGACGGAGCCATGACGACTTCGACCGCGGTGAATATCTCGGTGGTGGCCAATCCGCCGATCGGCAGTTTTAGCGCGGTGGATTCCAGTGGGCCGTTCTTCCTCCAGTCCGGCTTGATGGGACAGACGGTGACGGTGAATAATACGTCGCCGATTGCAATCCAAGCGGTGCGCCTGACGTTGCAAAACTTGGCGCCAAGTATCGTGGTCTATAATGCTACGGGAACGAATGGAGTGAGTGAACCTTACTTGCAGCATAATTTCCCGGTGCCGGCTGGTGGTTCGGTGACGTTCTTCATCGAGTATTACGTGGCAGATCGCGTCACCATCCCGAATCCCACATTGTTGGTGGAGTTGATGCCGGTGGACTCGCCGGTGGTGCCGGTGGGAACAGTTCAAAGCATCTTACGTTCACCACCGGTGGTGCTGACAGATGGCAGCCTGCTGATAGATTTCGCCACGGCGGCCGGACGCACGTATTTCATCCAATACAGCGCGGACATGGCCACCTGGACAACGGTCGTGCCGTCACTGACGGGCACGGGTTCCACGCGACAGTGGATAGATAACGGGCCACCCAAGACAGAATCCCATCCCTCAACAGCCGGGGCGAGATTCTATCGCATCATTGAGACCCCATAAACCAAGGAGAACCGAATTATGAAACGCATTTATCTGATGAGTCTGGGGCTGGCGGCTATGATGCTGGCAGGGAATACGGATGCGGCCGACCGTGGTGGGCGCTTTGGGCGCTTCGGTGTCAGTTACAATCTGAACTTCAACGTGTCGGCGGATTTTTCAAACATCGGGTCTTTCCCGGCACTTACTAATCCGAACGCACCCTTGGTGAATCCCGGGGATGCGCGCACCTACGACAACGGCTTCGTGGGCATGGATATCAGCGGTAACGCTGGCAACCTCACCACGTTCTGGGGGCATAACAACCCCGGCCAAGTGGTGGGCGGTAATCTCGTCCTGAGCAGTTCTTCTTCCACTGGTGGAGCGGATTCATTGAATCATGATTCGGAGCATCAACACGGTGTGGAGCTGACTTACAGCTACCAGTTGCAAGGAGCGGACTGGGGTGGTTGGGGTTTTGAAGGTGCCTTTGGCTGGATGCCGGTTAACATCTCCGACAGTCGCGCGTTATTGTCCTCTGCGCAGGTCCAGCAAGACACTTATCCGGGTGGTGGCATCGTATTTCCAGTGCCGCCTTACGCCGGAACGGTGGCTGGGCCGGGGCCGTTATTGGGGGATACGCCCGCGACAGCTTTGCTTACGGTTCCCGGTGGTCTTCTCACCACGGGACAGCGCAAGATTGATGCGTCTGTCTTTGCCTTCAAGTTGGGGCCCTATCTGGATTACAACCTGAGCGAGCATGTGACTGTGACTTTGAGTGGCGGTTTGTCGCTGGCATTGGTGGACAGTGAATTCACCTTCACTGAAGTGAACACTATTGCCGGAGCGGGAGTGCAAACTTTCAGAGGGCAGGATCGTTCTTCTGATCTGTTGGTGGGCGGTTACTTGGGGGCGCGAGTTGCCTGGTGGCTGACCGATAATGTGAACATCTTCACCGGGGTGACCTATCAGAATGTGGGCTCGTTCAACCAGCAGGCCGCCGGGCGCAATGCGCGGTTGAATCTGGGCAACACGGTGTCGCTGAACGTTGGCTTGGGCTTTTCATTCTAAGCGCGGCCTTAAGCGCTTAGCTGATTTCTTCAAGCCGCCGTACCTACGGCTTTGGACATGTCAGACAAGCCTTGCTGGGAGACTTTATCCTGCAAGCCTCTGACGATGGCTTGGGCGATGCCTGGTCCCTCATACACCATGCCGGTGTAAACTTGCACCAGGCTGGCGCCAGCACAGATCTTCTCCCATGCATCCTCGGCTGTGAAGATGCCGCCGACACCTATGAGCGGCAGTTTGCCTTTGGTCTGCCGGTATAGATGGCGGATGACCTCGGTGCTTCTTTGGCGCAAGGGGCGGCCGCTCAAACCACCGGTTTCCGCATAGACCGCCTTGAGCTTCGGTTCCTTGGCTTCCGGGCGGGCGATCGTTGTGTTTGTGGCCACGATGCCGGCCAGTTTTCTGGGGCCGACTAGTTCCAACATCTCATCCAAAGCATCAAAGCTCAGGTCCGGTGCCACTTTTACGAGAATCGGTTTTTTGGAAAAACCAGTTTGCTGAGCCAGTTCCTCATTTATTTGCTGCAGCGCGGCCAAAATATGGTCGAGCGCGCTCTTATCCTGCAATTGCCGGAGATTAGGTGTGTTCGGGGAACTGACATTCACCACAAAGAAATCGGCGAGCCGCCACAGCGTGCGAAAGGAGTTGGCGTAATCTTCCGCCGCTTCCTCGTTGGGCGTGATCTTGGATTTGCCGAGGTTGATGCCGACGGGATGCTTGGGCCAGTGGCCGCGTTGCCGCCACTCGCTGAGTTTTGCTGCGAGGGCAGGGGCCCCGCCGTTGTTGAAGCCCATGCGGTTGACGAGTGCTTCATCGGCGATGCCACGAAACATGCGTGGTTGCGGGTTGCCAGGTTGTTCGTGCCAGGTCACTCCACCTACTTCGCTGAAACCGAAGCCCAATGAAGCCCAAGCAGGCACGGCCACTCCGCGCTTGTCCATGCCAGCGGCCAAACCGACCGGGTTGGGGAAGGAGAGGCCGAAGCAATTCACTGGCAGGGCGGGCGCACCGAACATCGCTGCCATCGCTTCGCACAACACCGGAGCGCGACTCACGTATGCCAGATTATTCAGCGCCAGATTGTGCGCTTCTTCCGAGTCCATGCCGAACAGGGCGGGCCGGACCAATTGTTTGTACCACCAGCTCATCGGCGCAGAGCATGAGCATCTTGGCTGCTCAGGCAAAGCAAGAAGTAAGCCTTCTTGCGATTCAATCAAGGTGGAAAGTCAACCCTCTAACTGTGAAATTTATTCATGTTCGAGTTTCATGTTTACAGAGGGTTGACCCTTGTTAGTATCGACCTCCAACACAAGAAAAGAACGCACATGAAAAAGATCGAAGCCATTATCAAGCCGTTCAAATTGGAGGATGTGAAAGAAGCCCTGACCGCCATCGGAGTTGAAGGTCTGACCGTGACCGAGGTGAAGGGTTTTGGCCGCCAAAAAGGACACACGGAAATTTATCGCGGCAGCGAGTACACGGTGGATTTTCTGCCGAAACTGAAGATTGAGATTGTTTTGCCAGATGGCGAGATTGAGGCTGCGGTCAAAGCGATCGTAGGCGCAGCCAAGACGGGCAAGATCGGTGATGGCAAAGTCTTCGTGCTGCCTTTGGAGAACGCCACCCGTATCCGTACGGAAGAGACCGGCGACCAAGCGGTTTAATACTTTGTGAGCATTCCCTGCCTTGCGTAAGCAGGGCAGGGTTTCTTGTCGTCAGATATCACCGCAGTAACACGGAAAAACGCGCATGAACACGCCCAAGGAAGTGCTGGATATGGCCAAGAAGGCCGGCGCCAGGATGGTGGACATCAAGTTCGTGGACACCTTCGGTACCTGGCAACATTTTAGTGTCCCCACCGGTGAGTTGACACTGGAAACTTTTGAAGACGGTTTCGGCTTTGACGGTTCTTCCATCCGCGGGTGGAAAAGCATCGAGGCCTCCGACATGCTGGCCCTGCCGGATCCGGAGACGGCGTTCATCGATCCCTTCTGCGCGGTGCCTACGCTTTCGTTGACTTGCACCATTGCAGAAACGGGGACTAAGGAAGCTTACAATCGTGATCCGCGCGGCATCGCGCAGCGTGGTGAGAAATTTTTGCAGAGCACCGGTGTGGCTGACACTGCGGTGTTCGGACCCGAGGCGGAGTTCTTCATCTTCGACAATGTGCAGTATGACACCAAGGCGAACGGTTCGTTCTACTCGGTGGATTCAGAAGAGGCCGCATGGAATACCAGTCGCGATGAGATGCCGAATCTCGGCTACAAGATTCGTCACAAAGAAGGTTACTTTCCAGTCGCCCCGACGGATACGCAGCAGGATATTCGCACCGAGATGTGCTTGGTGATGGAAGCACTCGGTATTCAGGTGGAGCGCCAGCACCATGAGGTGGCGACTGCTGGTCAGGCGGAAATCGATTTCCGTTTCAATACGCTCGTGAAAACGGCGGACACGATGATGCTCTACAAGTACATCGTGAAAAATGTCGCCCGCAAACACGGCAAGACGGTGTCTTTCATGCCTAAGCCGCTCTACGGCGATAATGGTTCCGGCATGCACACGCACCAATCCTTGTGGAAAAAGGGCAAACCGCTTTTTGCCGGTAACGAGTATGCCGGGTTGAGCCAGATGGCGTTGTATTATATCGGCGGCATCCTCAAGCATGCCAAGGCGCTCTGCGCGCTCTGCAACCCGACGACCAATTCTTACAAACGACTGGTTCCGGGCTACGAAGCCCCGGTGAATCTGGCGTATTCCGCCCGTAATCGCTCGGCCGCCATCCGTATTCCGACCTTCTCGGAGAGCCCGAAAGCCAAACGGATTGAGTATCGTCCGCCGGATCCTTCAGCGAACCCATATCTCTGCTATACCGCCTTGCTGATGGCGGGGCTGGACGGGGTACTTAACAAGATCGATCCGGGCGAGCCGCTAGACAAGAACATCTACGAATTACCGCCGGAAGAGCTCAGGAAAGTGCCCAGTGTGCCGGGTTCCCTCGGGGAAGCGCTGGATTGCCTGCAGAAGGACCATGAATTCCTGCTCAAAGGCGATGTGTTCAGCAAAGACTTTTTGGAGATGTGGATCTCCCAAAAACGCAAGGAACATGATGCGCTGCGGCTGCGTCCGCATCCGTATGAATTTTCCCTTTACTATGACTGTTAGAGCCGCTCAACGGCATACATGGGGCAACCTGTGTCAGGATGCCCCTTTTTTGGCCGCAAAGTGTTTTGCGGTTGTTTAATCAAGCAGAAAAAAGCAGAAAAAACAGCCTGTGAATAACTTGTGGAAAAGAGTTAATATCTATTCCTCGTCACTAGCGAGTGCATCTCCTAGAACAAGCATACTTGATTCCGATAAATCGGGGTTGGCTGGGTGACCCTTAAAACTGAACGCAATTTCGCTTTTTATATGAATTTGTATCTCCTTGATAATCAATGAGATAGCAGAGGTGAAAATGGGGCTTTCAGGTTAAAGCCTGAAATAATGGCAAAAAGCAGGGTGCGACAGGAAGGCCGAATGGCCGGGTTAAGCTGGTAAAACGTCGGTTAAGAATAAGTGACAGATAAGTGACAGTAAGTAGTGAATAATTGGGTGAAAACTGTGGAAAATCAGGGGATTGATTGCGCCATGCAGGAAACCGTAGAAAAAGTCTGGTCGTCGGCTCAAGGGCTGCTCCGGACGATGCTAAACTCAGATATCTTCAATCTGTGGTTCGCTCCTTTGCAGGCCACCGAATTGACCCAAGATACGATCACTTTGGAGGTCGCCAATGACTTCTGCGAAGTGTGGCTGACGGATAACTATCTCGGGCTGTTGCAGGATGTGCTGGTCCACTCCGCTGGTCGCCCCTTGAAAGTGCAGTTTGTGGTGGCGACCAATGCCGCGCCGGCGGCTACAGCCAAGGCCGCCGCGATCACCGCAGCCCATGCCAAGGTCAAGAACGCCGAAGCCGCCGAACGGAGCCATCCGCCCGCCGAGACTGATCCGTCGTTCAATCCCAAGAACACGTTCGATACGTTCGTCGTCGGCAATAACAATAATTTCGCCCATGCGGCCGCCTTGGCGGTCGCGCAGTCTCCGGGCAAGTCCTACAATCCACTCTTCCTTTATGGTGGTGTGGGTCTGGGCAAGACGCACTTGCTGCACGCCATCGGGCAGTATGTGTCGGCGCACAAGAAGAACGCCAAGGTGGCGTATGTGTCGTCCGAGAAGTTCACGAACGAATTTATCGATGCCATCCAGAACAACCAACTCGTCCGCTTCCGCAAGAAGTATCGGCAGACGGATGTGTTGCTGATGGATGATATCCAGTTCCTCGCGGGCAAAGAGCGTATCCAGGAAGAGTTCTTCCACACGTTCAACGCCCTGCATGAAGGCCACAAGCAGATCGTGCTGACTTGCGACCGGCCGGCCAGTGAGATCCAGAACCTGGAGCATCGCATGGTTTCCCGCTTCGAGTGGGGTCTGGTCACGGACATGCAGCCGCCCGATGTGGAGACGCGGCTCGCCATCTTGAAGAAGAAGGCGAACTCGATGAACACGACGGTGCCGGATGATTTGCTGGAGTTCCTCGCGAACCGCATCCGCACGAACATCCGACGGCTCGAAGGCGCGCTCATCCGCGTCATCTCCTACTCATCGCTCACGGGCAAGAAGCTCTCGCTGGACATGGTGGAGAATCTTCTGCGCGAAGTCTTGCAGGAAGAAGGTCGCACGATCGTTTCCATCGATCTCATCCAGAAGCGTGTGGCCGATCACTTTGACATCCGCATGGCGGATATGACGAGCAAGCGCCGCCCGGAGAACATCGCGTTCCCGCGGCAGATCGCCATGTTCCTCTCCCGTCAGTTGACGGAGAGTTCACTGAACACCATTGGCGAAGCGTTCGGTGGTCGCGATCACGGCACCGTCTTGCACGCCTGCCGCCTGGTGAAAGACCGCATGGAAGTCGATTCCAATGTGCGTCAGGTGGTCAGCTACCTCGAGAAGCAGTTGCTGCGCTAAGGCGGCGCTCCGAGTTAAGTCCTTTTTGAATCGAATGCGTTGAAGCGGGTTTCTGCTTCAACGCATTTACTTTGGAGCCGTTCTGAGCATACTCCCCGCACATGGCCGTCATCGAAGCACAGGGGCTGAACAAAGCCTACCGCGTTTATAAGAAGCAACCCGGGTTCTCCGGCGCGGTGCGCGGGCTTTTTCATCGCCAGTATGAGACCACCCATGCGGTGAAGGATGTGAACTTTACCGTGGAGGAGGGGGAGTTGGTCGGCTTTCTCGGACCTAATGGGGCAGGGAAGACGACCACTCTCAAGATGCTGGCCGGACTGCTGTATCCCACCAGTGGCAAGGCATCCGTGCTGGGCTACACGCCATGGGAGAGGGCGGATGGTTATCGGCGTCAATTCGCTCTGCTACTGGGACAGAAGAACCAGCTGTGGTGGGACCTGCCAGCGCGCGAATCGCTGGAGCTGAATGCACGCATCTATGGCATTGCCCCGGAGGATTTCAAGAAACGCGTCGATGAGATGACGCAGTTGCTGGACGTGGGCGAAAAGCTGAATGTGATGGTGCGCGAACTCTCACTCGGCGAACGGATGAAGCTGGAGCTGGTGGCGGCCTTGCTGCATCAGCCGAAGGTGCTGTTCCTCGACGAACCGACCATCGGTTTGGACGTCGTCTCGCAAAAAGCAGTGCGGGAATTTTTGCGCGAGCATAACAAGCGCAACAAGACCACGGTGCTACTCACCAGCCATTACATGGCGGATATCCAGGAGCTGTGCAAGCGGGTCATCATCATCGATCACGGCACCATTTTCTTTGACGGTCGGCTCACGGAGATTCTGGACCGGTTTGCTGATTTCAAACTCATCACCATCCATACGGAGACGGAGCCGACCTGTGGTGATGAACAACTGAAAGAATTCGGCGAGGTCGTCGAGAAGACGTCCACCAGTGTGAAACTCAAGGTGAAGCGTGACCGGGTGATCGCGTCGTGCAAAGGGCTGCTGGATGCGCTGCCGGTGAAGGATATCGATATCGAGGAAGTGCCGATCGAGGATATCATCCGCGGTTTGTTTAAGCGGTGACCGGCTTCGTAAAAGCACTGTTTTTACCGGTGGATTTTCTGAGGTTTCGCGTGCTTTTCGCGGCTTGCCACGTCTTTCCCTGCGTTTACAGTCTTCCCATTCGTCAAACACACAATTACGGACGAGAAATCGATTTGTACTGAAAGAACACTATGGCCTATTTCAAAGACATCCCGAAGATCAAGTTCGAGGGCGCGAAGTCCAAGAACCCGCTGGCTTTCAAACACTACAATCCCTCCCAAAAGATCGAAGGCAAGACCATGGCGGAGCATCTGCGCTTTTCCGTGGTGTACTGGCACACGATGCGCGGTCAGGGGGCGGATATGTTCGGTGCCCCGACGGCCATCCGCCCGTGGGATAACGGCAAGGATGTCATCGACACCGCCAAGGCGCGCGTGCCGGTGTTCTTTGAGATCGTGGACAAGCTCGGTGCGCCGTACTACGCGTTTCATGACCGGGATATCGCACCGCACGGCAAGTCCCTCCGCCAGTCCAACCAGTATCTCGATACCATCGTCGCTTTGTTGAAAGAGCAGCAGAAGCGCACCGGTATCAAGCTCCTCTGGGGCACAGCCCAGCTTTTCGTGCATCCGCGCTACATGCACGGAGCAGCCACGAGCTGCAATTCCGATGTGTTCGCCTTCTCCGCCGCACAGGTGAAGAAGGCGTTGGAAGTGACACATGAACTCGGGGGCGAAGGCTACACCTTCTGGGGGGGGCGTGAAGGTTACTCCACGCTGTGGAACACGGACATGAAGCGTGAGTTGGAGCATCTCGCCAAGTTCCTGCACATGGCGGTGGATTACGCGAAGAAGATCGGTTTCAAAGGCCAGTTCTACATTGAGCCGAAACCGAAAGAACCGACCAAGCATCAGTATGATTCCGATGCCGCGGCGTGCCTGAACTTCCTCCGTGAGTTCGACCTGTTGCCATACTTTAAGCTGAACTTGGAGACGAACCACGCCACGCTCGCCGGTCACACGATGCAGCATGAGATCGAGACCGCTGGTTCCGCGAACGCGCTCGGCAGCATCGATGCGAATACGGGCGATCTGCTCCTCGGCTGGGACACGGACCAATTCCCGACGGATATCTACCTGACTACGCAGTGCATGCTGGGCATCATGAAGTATGGCGGGTTGACCACGGGCGGTGTGAACTTCGACGCCAAGGTGCGCCGTGAGAGCATCGATCCGGTGGATCTCTTCCACGCGCACATTGGTGGCATGGACGCCTTCGCCCGCGGTCTGAAGATCGCCGCGGCCATCCGCAAGGACGGTCGCCTCGCTGAGTTCATCAAGGATCGCTACGCTTCTTGGGACAGCGGTCTCGGCAAACGAATCGAAGAAGGCAAAGAAAGCTTCGAAACGCTGGAAGCCTACATGCTCAAGAAGGGTGAAGCGAAAGCGAACGCCAGTGGCCGTCAGGAGTTCCTGGAGAACCTGATCAACGAGTTCATCTAAACGAACTCATTTAGATTTACGCGAATGGCGGCCAGCAATGGCCGTCATTTTTTTGCTCACTTGCCGAACAGCCGTTGGAAGTTCGCTTCCACCTGGTTCGCCAATTCATCCAATTCCAAGTCGAGGATTTGTGCCAAGCCTTCATAGACAGCGCGAAGATTGGCCGGGTGATTGATGGGCTTGCCAGTGGCAGCGTCTATCAACGGATGACGGTTCAGGCTGTCAGGCAAACCTTGGTCAGGGGCATCGGTCTCGACCAACAGGCACTCCAGCGGGATATGGCGGAACACTTCGCGCTGACGTTCCTTGCGCTCGTGCAGATAGTAGCCAGGAAAGGAAAAGAAAGCGCCGAGCTTCACCAAGGGGCGAACCATCTCTGCCGGTCCGCCATAGGAATGCAGCAGGAAGCCCCGCTCAGGCCGGGAGATCTGACGCAGCAGATTGAACAGCGGTCCCCACGCTTGAAGACAATGGATGCTCGCTACGGCACTGCGCTCGGTGGCCAATCGTAATTGCCATACGAAAGCTTCTTCCTGCCCTTCGTAAGGCAAGTCCGGCTTCCACTTGTCCAGGCCGATCTCTCCGACGACTGAATTGGGTGTCTCGTCGAGATAGCGCACCAGTTCTTTTTGCCAGTTCCCGGTGCGCTCATGCAGATGCCACGGATGATAGCCGAAGCTCGGCTGCACCAAGGGGAACTTCTGCGCCAGTGCCTGCACATCTGCCCAGTCCCCTTCACACGCGCCATTCACCACCATCCGTGCGACGCCTGCGGCTTCTGCGGCGGCTAGTAGCTCCGCTTGCTTGCCACCGAAGCGTTCGTCTTGCAGATGATTGTGAGCATCATAGAGGCGCACAGGCATGGTTCATTTCGCGGCCCAGGGCAAGGGCACCTGGCCGCGGTTCATCAGATACGCGATGAGGTCGCGCACCTGTTCTTCGGTGAATGCCTCCATCATGCCTTCCGGCATCAGGGACAGTTTAGATTCGGTGAGTTTGTCAACTTCACCGAGTTCCACGGTGGTGAGTTCCGTCATCGTTTGCACCGAGAGCGTGCGCGCGTTCTTCGAGCGGATCACACCATTCAAGGTGCGCCCGTCCTTCAAGTCCACGACGGACATACGGAAATCCGCGTTCACCACGCCACTTGGGTCGATGATGTTCTCCAAAAGGTAATCCAGATTGTCACGGCCAGCCCCTGTCAGATCCGGGCCGATCTTGCCGCCCTCGCCATAGAGCGTGTGGCAATTCGCGCAGACGAGCGCGAACATCTCGCGCCCGGCACTCTTGTTCGCTTTGGCCAGCACGGCCGGGGTGAGCTTCGCTTTCCAGTCGGCCATCTGCTTCTTCTTGTCTGCATCTGTATCCCTGATCTCACCCCATACCTCACCAAGCAATTGGTTCAATTTCTCGTCGTTGTAGCTGCGGATCTGCCGGGCGTGAAAGGCGGATAGATCATCCTTTGGCACCACGTTCGCCCGGAT
>JAURFH010000084.1 GCA_030834415.1 Verrucomicrobiota bacterium
AGAAATACGCCGCGAACAAAAAGATGTCCGCAGGCGAGACGGCGAAACTTGCCGGCCAATCAGTGGGCGAGCGGGTCGCCGTGGAGTTTGGCAAGACGTGTGCCAGCTTGGGTATTCTCGTGGCGATGGCGGCGGTGATCGGCAAATGCTTGCTGGAAAGCGGTGCGGCGGAAAAGATTGTCCGCAAATCCATGCGGGCGGTCGGCGAAAAGAACGCCCCGTTCGCCTTTGCTGCCAGTGGGTTCACCTTGGGCATCCCCGTTTTCTTCGACACCGTCTTCTATCTCCTTATACCTCTAGGGAAAGCCCTGGCCAGTCGCACTAAGCGCAACTACGCGCTCTACATCATGACCATCTCGTGCGGCACTACCATGGCGCACTCGCTCATCCCGCCCACCCCGGGGCCGCTGGTTGTGGCGGATAAGCTCGGCCTGCCGGTCGGCACCATGATGATTGCAGGTATCATTCTTGGCATCTTCACCACGGCTGCGGGCCTTGCTTACTCCTATTGGGCGAATAACAAATGGCCGCTGCCCATCCGTGAATCCGGCGAGACCTCGCTGGCGGAATTGGAAAAGATGAACCAACGTGATGAACGCGAACTGCCCAGCTTCTTCTTCGCCCTGCTGCCGATCGCGCTACCGGTTTTCCTCATCGGTGGAGACAGTTTGGTCAGCCAGCTTTGGGGCGACCTCAAGCCCGTTGACCTGGCTGCATGGCAATCCCAGCTGATGTGGTTCTTCGGCACTTTGGGAGATAAGAATCTCGCGCTCGTCATCTCGGCAGCCCTCTCACTCGCGCTCATGGTCCGCTACAAGAAGCAGACCCGTGAACAATTCGGGGCCTCCATCCAAAGCGCTCTCGCCAGTGGCGGCCTCATCATCCTTATCACCGCGGCTGGTGGTGCGTTCGGTGGGGTGCTGCAACAGACCGGTGTAGGCGAACGCATCCGCGACCTCGCGGCGACATATCAGATCGGCATCCTGCCCCTCGCTTTTTTCGTCACCACTCTCATCCGCACTGCACAGGGTTCCGCTACCGTAGCCATGATCACTACCATCGGCATGATGCAGGGTATGGCGTCACCGGAAACCCTCGGCTTCCATCCCGTCTATCTCGCGCTCGCCATCGGTTGCGGTTCCAAGCCCTTTGCCTGGATGAACGACAGCGGCTTCTGGGTCGTCTGCAAGATGAGCGGCATGACCGAAGGCGAAACGATGCGCTACTTCTCCACCCTCCTCACCGTGATGGCCTTTACTGGACTCTTCATCGTGATGATCGCAGCGAAGTTATTCCCTATGCTGTAAGTAGCGGCCTTCACTTTTCTGCTCGACGTCCCAAGCTGGCGTAGGAATATCAGGTGCTCTCTGATATGACTGCCAAACCACACAACTGGTTCACTACCTTCGCCGGCCCGTTGTTCGCCGCGCTGACTTTCATTTCCAACTCGCCTCTGCTCGCACAGACCGCCCCCTTCCCGCAGGCGGATATCCGTTTCCTGCAGGAGGGAGTAAAAGCCATCGAGTCCAGCGGCGCTCCCGGTCCCGTTGCCGCCTTCGGTCCCATGGCGTTCCCGGTGGTGTTGGGCTCAGCCGGGCGCAACCTCTCGGCTCCGGTCATCGTCGCCAGCCGGCTTGGCAGCGGACGCATCGTCGCCTTTGGCCATGGCGGTTTCCTCGGCAAGACCGACAAGGCGGACACCGGTAGGTTCATCGAGAACTCTGTGCGTTGGGCCGCCAGCCGCACCAGTGCCCAACCAAGCGCGATCAAAGTTGGCATTCTCGGTAATGACAATTTGGCAAAGTATCTCAAGACCAAGGGCTACGATGTCACGACACTTGCCCAGAAAGATTGGCACACCAAGTTGGCCGGGCTGAACGTGGTCTATGCCGACACTACGGATTGGAATCCCGCCGCCAGCCGCCAGGCGCTGGACAAATTCATCCGCGCTGGCGGAGGTCTCATCACCTCAGGCCTAGGTTGGGGCTGGTTGCAATTAAATCCCGGCAAGTCCTTGAGCGAACAGCATGCTGGCAACCAATTGCTCACCCAAGCCGGCATCCTTTATCTGGATGGCTACGCCAAACCGACCTCCAGTAACAGCTATACTACTTCCGGCAATCTGCCTGCCGTCATGAATACCTCGCATGCCCTGGAAGCTTTGCTCGATACGCCTAAAACCAGAACCCCCATCACGCAGCAACTCGTCACCCAGTCCTCTTGGATTCTGACTCAGACCGCACAGGCCCTGCCCAAGAGCGACCGCCTGTTGCAGCCGCAACTGGCGGCCTTGCGCCTGCGCAGCAAAGGAAAGATACCCAGCGCAAAATCTCCACTGAAGGCTGATGACGCCGTTGAACGCATCGCCATGACGTTGGATCTGCAAGCCTTAGAGAACACTCCGTATGCCCAGATCAAAGCGCACCCCGCTGCTGCGGAGTTCCCCGGCAGTGTCCCGGCCGATGCCCAACGTGTCACCAAGACCCTGACTATCAGCACCAAGAAAACCGGCTGGCATTCCACTGGTCTTTACGCTGCTCCGGGTGAGACTATCACCATCACGCTGCCAGACAATGCCACCAAGGATAGACTCTCGGTTCGTATCGGCTGCCACACTGACCGTCTATGGGACAAGCCCTCCTGGCCGCGCGCTCCGCAGATCTCCACCAGTGAGAGCTTGAAGAAAACCTCCAATGCCATCGCCAGCGCTTTTGGCGGCCTCATGTATATCGAAGTGCCGAACAATGCTGCCGCAAAGGATATCACTCTCACCATTGCTGGCGGCGTGAACACTCCTCATTTTATCTTAAGCCAGACCAAGCTTGAAGATTGGCGTGAGACCATCCGCAATTATCCCGGCCCATGGGCAGAACTTGAAACCTCCAAGGTCATTTTCAGCGTCCCCTCCTCTGCCATTCGCACCCTCGATGACCCCGAGGCTCTCATGCAGTATTGGGACCGCGTGCTGGATGGCGTAGCCGATCTGGCCACCATCTCACGCGACCGCAAACGCCCCGAGCGCATCGTGCCTGATGTCGAGATCTCCGCCGGTTACATGCACTCCGGCTACCCCATCATGACGCATATGGATGTCATTGATGAAAGTCTCGACCTCAAGCATCTCACCACCAAGGGCAGTTGGGGGCATTACCATGAACTGGGTCACAACCATCAGGCACCCGACTGGACCTTTGACGGAACAACCGAAGTGACGTGCAATCTCTTCGCCCTCTACACGTTCGACCAGGTCTTGGGCATCGGCTTGAAAGGCCACAACGGCATCGGAGATGATGCGCGGCAAAAGCATCTGAAAAAATACTTCGGCACCAACGCCAAGTTCGATGATTGGAAGCGCGACCCCTTCCTTGCCCTCACCATGTATTACCAACTCATCGAGGGTTTCGGTTGGGATGCCTTCAAAAAGACCTTTGCTGAATATCGCAAACTGCCGAAAGAAGAGCGCCCCAAAAATGACGATCAGGAACGCGACCAGTGGATGGTGCGTTTCTCCAAAACGGTCGGCAAAAATCTCGGGCCTTTCTTCGAAGCTTGGAAAATCCCGACCTCACAAGCTGCTCGTGACAGCATCAAAGATTTGCCAGTGTGGATGCCAGAATCTGACTTTCCAGCCAGATATAAAAGCCCGTAAGATAAGCGGATATGGATGCCACGCTCCAACCTGCCAGCAGCATCAAGGCAGAATCCGCCTGTTCACCTAGAGCAGAAGTGGCAAGCAGCCGTCTTCCCAAGCTCGCGTGGTTGCTCGTCTTCAGTGTCTTCTGCATCCCCATCGGGGTGCTATGGGACATCTCCTGGCACTCCACCATCGGGCGTGACACCTTTTGGACGCCAGCCCATCTCGTCATCTATATCGGCGGAGCCGTGCCCGGTATGGTCTCCGGCTGGATCGCCTTGCGGACGCATTTCTTTGGCTCACCTGAAGTAAAGGCCCAGTCCGTCTCGGTCCTTGGCTTGCGTGCGCCTATCGGAGCCTGGCTCACTATTTGGGGCTCCATCGGCATGCTCACCTCTGCCCCTTTCGATGACTGGTGGCACAATGCTTACGGGCTGGACGTCAAGATTCTCAGCCCGCCCCACACTCTGCTAGCACTAGGCATGTATGCCGTCGCTTTCGGCGTGCTCCTGCAAATGCTTTCCTGGCAAAACCGCCTGACCGGCAAGGAGAGTAAACTGGCGGGCATTTTCTTCCAATTAACCGCCGGAGTGATGCTCTGCATGCTCACCATTTTCCTGACGGAAAAAAGCCAGCCGAACCAGATGCGTTCGGCGGATTTTTTCTACATCATCGCGTGGCAATACCCCATCCTGCTCGCCTGCATCCGTCGCTCCGCGCGTCATCCGTGGGCGTGTAGTATGGTGGCGTTGACCTACATGGGCATCCAACTGGCAATGATCTGGTTGCTGCCGCTCTTCCCCGGTGAACCCAAGCTGGCCCCCATCTATCGCGAGGTCACGCACATGGTACCGCCAGCATGGCCGCTGCTGATCATCCTGCCCGCTATCGCGCTGGACTTGATTTACCGCCAATGGGAGCGGAAACCCTACTCGCTATTGCAGCTGGCCGGAGTCATGGCCGCGGTCTATCTTGTCATCCTGCTACCCGTCCAATGGTATTTCTCGGAGTTCCTTATCAGTCCTACTGCCGAGCAGAGCGCCTTTTTTGCCGGGAACCAGCAGTTCCCCTATTATAGCACGCGGGGCGACTGGCGTTACAAGTTCTGGGTGACAAAAGAAAGTTCCGTCGATCTGAAGGTGTTGTTGTCCTCCTTCGCCCTGGCCTTGATCTCAACCCGCGTCGGCTTGGGCGTCGGCGGTTGGATGACGAAGGTTCGCCGCTGAGTCCATGCCATGATGAAGTTTATACGCATCTTCCTCGTCGTGTGGCTCTGCTCCCTCGCGCAGATCTCTAGGGCGCATGTCGGCAGTCCAAATGTTTTTTACGAGGGCAAGGCGGCAGGTGTCCCGGTCCGCGTGATCATCAAGCCACCCGGCGTCATCCCCGGTCTTGCAGAAATCACCATCCGTGCTGACAGCCAGACCGTCCGGAAAATCGCCGTCCGCACGGTGTATGGCGAGACGGGCAAGAAAGGTGCCCCTTCGCCCGATGAGGCCGTGCTCATGCGCGGGGAAACTGATCTTTATGCCGCTTCCACTTGGTTGATGAAACGAGGCGCCTATAGCATCCATGTGGAACTCGAAACTGTGAACGGCTCGGGCGAGGTGGTCATCCCGGTGAACTCGGTAGTTATGGTGCGGAACGAGATGCCCACAGCGCTCGGCATCATTCTCATTTGTCTGGGGGTGGTCCTCTTCGTCACCTTCACCGCCATCATCGGTGCCGCCGCCACAGAGAGTACGCAGCCACCTGGGGAAATCATGTCCCCCGCTCTGCGTCAAAAACGCCTGCTCTGGAGCACAGCCACGGCGTTGTTCCTTATCACCGCCGTCATCGGCGGCAATGCGTGGTGGAATGCCGAAGACGAAGACTATTACCAAAACCGCATCTCCCGTGCCTGGCCGGTCAAAGCCAGCGTAAAAGAGGAAGATGACCGCCCCGTGCTGCACTTCTCCTTTGATATCCCCGATGGACACCGGCGTGAGTGGTCGCCCCTGATCCCGGATCACGGCAAGTGGAGCCACCTCTTCTTGATCAGTGAACCGGCACAAGATGTCTTCGTTCATCTGCATCCCTATCAACTCGGTGAGCGCAAGTTCGCCGCTGTGCTGCCGCCTTTGCCATCGGGCAAGTATCATCTCTATGCTGACATCTCGCATGAGAGCGGGCTGTATCGCACCTTGCATACCGAGGTGAATATTCCGGACGCACCGGAGGACTGGGCGAAACGCTGGACCCGTGCGCCCATCAATCCGAATGATCCGCTCTGCGGCATCGCCCTCACTCCGACCAAATCTGCCGGCGCCCGGCGCGACTTGGATATGGATGATGCCTGGCACATCGAGCGATCCGCTCCCTCCCTATCCGATAACGAGGCCACTTTGATGAATGGCTTGCAGATGAATTGGGAACGCCCAGCCAGACTGGTCGCGAATCAAGATGTCTCGCTCCGTTTCCGGCTCCTCAATGCCCAAAAACAGCCCGCCACTTTGGAGCCCTACCTCGGCATGGGCGGACATCTGGTTGTGCGTCGTAATGACGGCAGTGTCTTCGTTCATGCGCATCCAGAAGGAAACATCTCTATGGCCAGTCAGGCTATCCTCACCGCCCGCAGTGAAAACCCGAAGGCCAAGGATGAAGAACTCTTCGCAGCGGCTGCCACTAACTACAACCTGTCAGCTAGTAATGTCGTTTTGGGCAATGAAGTCAGTTTCCCTTACGCATTCCCCAAGGCCGGTCGTTATCGCCTCTGGGTGCAATTCAAACACCAAGGCCAGATTCTCACGGCCAGTTATCTCGCGGAGGTCGCTGAGAAGTAATCCCCTCGGGTTGCGATGCCGACAATCTGCGCTACCTTCCGCCATGACCAAAATCGTTAATTGTCCGCCAGAAAATGCGTCCAACTGCCCCCAAGATTGGGAGAAGCTGGAGCAGACCGGCGACCGTATGATCCGTTTTTGTCCCACCTGCTTCCGCACGGTCTATCATTGCGAAACGCAAGCCGAGGCCGAAGGCAGAATGGAGCTGAAACAGCGGGTCGCAGTTAACGAAGAAAACTGAGGCTCTATCAGGGAGTCAGCCAGCGCAGTTGATAAAACCGCATGGCATCAGCCGCTCCGGGGTCTTGCTGCATCTCCCCCACCGTCAGCGTCGAAGCCGAGCCGATCTGCGTCCACGAGCCACTGGCTACGGTGCTATTTTCCCAGATAGCGGCATCGTAAAAATAAGCCGGGTAAGTCAACCGCACTTGCGCACTTTGCATGGCAATACCCAACCGCAAGGCTGGAGGTGCGAGCAACAGCGTGAAGGCATCCAGTCCCACGTTACCAGTCGCCAGCGTCTGCTCTTCATACTTTAAATTACCGATCGCCAATCCAGCCAAAGCAATACCGTCATGTGAGGTGATGGCCATATCCAAAGCCGAACAGGCACCTACGCCAGATAAGGTCGCCACGCCCGCCAAATCCCCGGCCGCAAGATAGCTGGCGATAAAGACCGAAGGTTGATTGCCGGGCGGATTGACCGTGGTTGTCCCCAAGGTGACAGCGGCGGAGAAATTCGCCGCGACATGCAAAACGCCTCGTTTGCCCTCGGCCAAACCGGCGAGTTGCGGTCCAGCAACTGATTTCAAAGGCGTATAAACGCCAGCCGTGCTGACCCTGGCCACCTGCATTCCCGCTGAAGCCAACGAAATAATCTGAGTGCCATTCACATCGGTGACCTGCCCGCCGCCTTCCACGCTACTACCCATGAGTAGATCGCCGGCGGCACTGGCGACCAGGCTGTTCGCACCGTCGTTACCCGTGCCTCCACCAGTGATCACCCAGCGCATATTGCCGTTGGATTCAAAAGCGATCGCAACAAAATCATCAACCCCATTGCTGTCCCGAAAAATACTTCCCGGAAGCAATAGGGTTCCCGTGAAAGTTCCCGCGATGACGCGAACCCCATCCGTGAGCACCACCATACTCTTGGGCTGGATGCTTTGGGTGGAACTCGTGTAAATGCCAGTCTGGGGAACGCCGTCCGCATCCGCCCTCACGGTGAACATCCAACGCGCACCGCCCGTAGATGAAAACGTGGTGGCACCCCAACTGCCCGAGGCCGTGTAACTGCCGCATAAATGCAAGCCATCAGCGGCTTTCTTGATATCGAAGACCGATTCATCCCCGGAGCCGCCGATATGGCGCACCCACACAAACGTGCCATCCGCTTCATAGCACGCGACAAAGCCATCATTGCCCGCCACTGCGGTCAGGTTGGTATTACCAAAAGAAGCCGTGCCGGCGAACTGCCCGCCGACGTATACCCGGCCATTGGCAGGATCGGTCGCCACACATTCAGCTTTTTCCGTACTCGTTCCTCCCAAACGCAAAAGCCATGCCGTATTACCATCGGGCAAAAGCTTGGTCAGAAAGATGTCAGGCAGTCCGCCGCTATTTGAGCTGATGCTACCAGAGGAACTGGAGATGGTGCCGATGAAGGTGCCGGTAAAGAAAGCTGAACCATCGGGTCCGGCGGCGGTCGCAGTCGTAAGATCCGTGCCCGCTCCGGCAAACAGATGATTGGCCTGATGCGTCAGAAAAGCCGACGCGCTAAGGTCAGATACCTTCACCAGTAAGCACGCGACCAGCAGGAACACTGACAGGCATCTCCCACTTTGTGAGAAACATTTCCCTGACCTCAGTGAACGCTGCTTGATCATGAAGTTGTTTTTGGCTGCCCGACCACGACCAACCTAGCCCTCGCGAAAAATTCTGGCAACTGCAACCCGCCAGCCCGGCACTACTTCTGCCCGGCAAATGAGAGCGCTTCGTCCAACCAAGTATCGTACTTGAGCACGTTGGAACGTTGCTTGTAAGCCAGTTTCTGGGCGTTGGCTTGCGCCTGTTTCCAGGCCGTCTTGGAAAGCACCTCGTTACCCGGCGCCTTGCTACGGGCAGCAGAACGGGCGGCATCCCGATAAACCGGACGCAAATGTTTCCGCAAAAGCTCGTCCTCAAAGCAAACGAATGCCTGCGCCCAACCCGGATCTCCCTGACGCCCGGCACGACCGAACAATTGCCGGTCTACGCGCTCGGATTCGTGCCGTTCGGTAGCGATGACATGCAAGCCACCCCGATCCGCCATACCCGGTCCCAAGCGGATGTCGGTACCACGACCGGCCATGTTCGTGGCGATGGTGATCTCCCCTTTCTCACCAGCACGCGAGATAATCGCCGCTTCCTCCGCATGCCGGGTGGCGTTCAGGATACGATGCTCCACTCCGGCTTCGAAAAGTTTATGGGAGAGATGCTCACTGTTCCGCACACTGCGCGTACCCACCAGAATCGGACAGCCCATTTCCCTGATCCGCAAAATCTCCGCCACCACGGCATCCCATTTCTCATCTTCCGTGGCGAAGATGCGATCGGGCATCTCCGTGCGACGGCAAGGACGGTGGGTCGGTATGCGCACGACCGGCAGATGATAGATGCGCCAAAATTCATCGGCCGCTTCCCAGGCCGTACCGGTCATCCCGGACAATTTCGGGAACAGACGGAAGAAACGCTGAAAACTCATCCGGGCCATCGTCTCGGCCGGATCGGTCATCTCCAGACCTTCTTTGGCCTCGATGGCTTGATGCAAGCCCTCGCGCCAGCTGCGGTTCGGCATGGCGCGACCGGTGAACTCGTCAACGATGGACACCTTTCCATCGTTGATGATGTATTGCTTGCCCAGATGGAACAACTCACGCGCCACCAAGGCCTGCTTGATCAATTCCTCGCGCCGTTGTTTACCCCGCCAGAAGGGCGGCAATATCTCGGCTTCCGTCTCCACCCGTTGTTCACCTTCAGGAGTGAAATCGATATCGCCGTAGCGGACGTCCACCTTGTAATCGACATCGGCCTTGAGCCGTGTAGCCAAACGGGCAGCCAGCTCCACCGCCTGTTTCAAGGCGTCGTTGGCCCGCTGGGAGGAGATGAGCAAGGGCGTCACCGCTTCATCGATCAAGACGCTGTCCGCTTCATCCACGATGGCCGTGTGCAGCCCGCGCAGCACCAAGGCCGCATCCGCCGTGCGTGAGGGATTGATGACCTGCCGGATCATCCAGCGCTCCGGGCTATGCAGGTCTTTCAGGCGTAAACGGTCACGGAGAAAATCCGCGAGCAACTCCTTGCTCGTCACATAAACCACATCCGCCGCGTAAGCCCGCTGGCGTTCCTGTGGATTCAGTTTGGCCGTGACGGGCGCCACTTTCAGCCCGCACATGCGGTAGAGTGCTTCCATCCCGGCGGCATCACGTTCTACGAGATAATCATTCACCGTGATGACGTGGCAAGGACGCCCCAGCCAACCGGCCAACACCGCCGCCAGACCGGCCGTAAGCGTTTTGCCCTCACCGGTCGCCATCTCCGTCAGGCAACCGTCATTCAAGGCCAGTGCCCCGGCAATCTGCTCCACGTAGGGGTTCAATTTCGTGCAGCGTTTGGCCGCTTCACGTACCGAGGCCATGGCGTCGACGAGATTCTCCTCGATACCATCTCCGCCCCGGCGAAAGATCTCCTTGTATTTGAGCAAAGCTTCTTTGAGCCCTTCATCCGTCAGCGCGGCATACTTCTCGGCCAACTTGTCCACCTCCGCCGCCTTCGCCAGCAACTCTTTGGAACGCTCGCCACGCCGTTTCCATGAGCCCATCAGGCCATGAACCATGGCATCCATGCCTTCATGGTACTTCCGGGCCGCAGGCGGTGATATCCGCCGGTAGATGTCACTCGGCGTCTTCAAAAGTGGAACCGTTTTTGCAACAATTGACCCAGACGGCGCAACCAGCGTGGCAACAAAGGCTCGCTTTCCAGCTTAAAGCGCACCTTACCCGTACGACCGTGCAAAAGCGCGAAATCCGCAGGTTCATCAAACTGACCGATCACTGCGAAGAAAGGCTCAGCCGCCACCCGGCCAGAGCTTTCCCGGGTGTTGATGGCGATGTCACCACCACCCTCCCAGCCCAAGGCGGAAGTGGGCAGGTTCTTTTGCTCACCGGGTACCACGCGGAAATGCTCGACTCGCATCGTGACCTCGGCATCACCCGGCAGGCGCACCTCGGCATAGGGGAACTCGCGCTTGAAGATACGATCCACATCTTCCTGCATGACCGTGGCGGAGAACTCGAACTGTTCCGGGTTCACCAACAAACCCAGTGGCGAACCACGCTTGACGATCCGCTGTTGCAGATCTTCCACACCCGGGGCCACCCAGATACCGTCATGTCGGGCCCGCACGGTCAGGTTTTGTTCCTCCTTCTGGATTCGGGTGATCAACTTCATCGATGATTCCAGACGCTTCTTCAACGGCTCTACCGCCGCCGCATCCCGTTGCATAGCCGCACGCAAACGGTCTTCCACCTCCCGCTTCGTAGCCTGGGCCTGAGCCAGCTGCATCACCAATTCCGGGTTTTCCAGACGTACCAAGGCTTGTCCCGCTTTCACCGGTTTACCCGGCTCGGCGAGCACTTCCATGACTTCACCCGAGGCTTCGGTGATGATCTGGCTCCATTGCTTCGCCTGCACAACACCGGAGGCGCGGAAGTAATACGGGAACGGGATCACCGCCAGTAGCAAGACCAGCACCGCTGCGGTCACCGCCACCACCGCGATGGCGCGAGAACGGGTCCGCTCCAGCTTGGGACTGCTGCCCAGATACTTGATGAATTTGTAGGTCGGCACCACCAGCCAGGTGAAGAGACACACCGCCGCCATCGTCATGCCGAGCAGCAACCACTTGTCCGAGATGAACCAGATGATGCCAGCGAAAACGATGGTCCGATAGATCAACGAACTGACCCCGTAAGTGGCCAGCCAGGTCGCTTCGCGCTTGCTATGCGCCGGGCTCGTGACTGATTTCACGCCGAACGCATGCCGCTCGATCCAGTAGAGCAATTGCCCGGTGGAACGCTGGTTGAGGTTCGGTATCTCCAGCAGGTCAGACAAGATGTAATATCCGTCGAAACGCATCAACGGGTTCAGATTGAACAGGAGGGTGGAAACGGACGCGATGAACATCATGTTGAACATGACGCTGTTCAGGATGCTGCCCTGCGCCGAGTTGGCCCAGACCATCGCGGCGATGGACGCCACAAACAATTCCACGATCATGCCCGCGCAACCCACAAGGACGCGTTGCTTGCGGCTCCGGAAACCCCAGCTCGCCGTGGCATCCACGAACGGAACCGGTGTGAAGATCATGAGCATGATACCCATGATGTGCACCTCGCCCCCGAACTTGCGGCAGAAATACGCATGACCAAACTCATGGATGGTCTTGATGATGATCATGCCCAGATAGAGCCAGCCCAGATTGCCAGGAGCCAACACGCCTTGGGTGTGGTCCAGCAACTCGCTCGAGTGTTCCATGCCCGTCTTGATGCCCATGCCCACCACGATGAGCCATAGCAACATACCAATGGGGCCGATCAACCAACCCACAAACGGCAAGGTCTTGACGAGAAAACGATCGGGATCCAGCAATGGGAAACGCATGAACATGATGTTCAACCACTTCATTCCCAGTTCCTGCTGCTGCCGCTTGCGCTGGCGCTGGAACAACTGCTCCGCATCGGGAGCGATCTCATATTGTAGCAGGTTGGCGTGATAAAGCTGGGCGAGCAACTGCACCACCGCTTCCTGGCCGGGTGCGCTATCCGGGAACCGCTCCAGACACTCTTGCCAGACCTCTTCCACCGTCTTATGCGGGCTGAGCCGGGAAACGAATTCGTACGCCTCCGGCCGGATACGGAAGAACTGGTTGGCCAACGGGTTTTGCAGAACGAACCAGCGTTCCCCCCGGAATTGCTGGCGCTGCACCTGCACCCCGGGGCGCAGTTGGATCCTCTGGCCCGCCACCCGGTGCCATGACTCGCTAAATGTGCGTGCTTGTTCCATGGCTGTTCGCGTTTACCACCAGAGCCACATCCGCAGGAAATCCACGGTGCGATGGGTCAAAATCCAGATCAGACTCCGATTGCCGACATTGAGCTTGCAGATACCGCTCATGCCCGGGCGCCACCAATCTTCCGGCTGGCCCTCGACCTGACAACGTACGAGAAAGACATTCTTGCCTTCCTTGGCCGTAGCAGCTGGTTCCAGTCGCTCGATCTTCACTGGGAAACGCTTGTCCGGCTGGCTGACAAAGGCGATTTCACCAGTGTCTTTGTTCAAGACTTCATGCACATCGCGTTCGTTGACCTCGGCCTCGACATAAAGCCGGTCTGTGCGGGCCAGACGGAACAATGCCTCACCCTGCTCCACCGGTGCGCCGACACGATTACGCAGGTCACCTTCCACCACCACGGCGTCAAACGGAGCTTTGATCTCCGCCCGTTGCAAACGGTAACGCACCAGGCTCAACCGCGCTTTGGTCTCTTCCAGCTGGGATTGCGCCACCCGCATCTCCGCCAATTGATTGGCCGCGCGGGCTTTCTCAGATTCACGTTGGTAACGGCTCATCTCCGCCGATGCCGCCGCTTCTTCCAACAGGAGGTCGTCGCGATTCAATCGCAGCACTACCTGACCGGCCTTCACCGTATCACCGGGACGCACCATCACTTCTTCCAGATAACCGTTGAATGGCGCCGAGACATACCGCACCTCTTCGCTGCGCAAAATGTAGTTAGCCTCTACGCGGTAATTCGGACGGATCAGGAACAGCAGCAACAACACGATGGCAATGGCGGCCCCGGTCACTTTCATCCAAGTGTGTTCCGGCCCCATGAAGCCAGCGAATTTTTCACGCATGTCTTCGGCAAGCCGCGCACCCACCCAACGATTGCGCCGCTTCAGGTCGCTCAAGCGGTTGACCACCTGGTCTCCCACCAAGCGCAGCTGTTGCAGTTCCATCAAGCTGAACGTGCCTTCGGCCCGTTCCAAAGTCACCACCGCCACAACTTTGTTGGAGATGCGCAACGGTATGGAGCAAACGGTGCTGCTATCGTTTTCCTTGGCAAAAGCCGCATGATCGCGGTTCACAAGGGCGTAATGCTCCGGCGATGGCCATACAATCTCGTCATCTTGATCCAGTGATTCCTCCATCACCTTTTCGATGGCCACCACGGCTTCCATCTTGGCATCGAAACGTTCCGTACGGCTGATACCTTGAAGCTTGATGAAACCACCTTCAAACCAGCCCAAGCTCACCCGGGTGCACTGCAACCGGGTCGCCAGACTGTTGCACAAAGCGAGGACCGAGGCCGCGTAATGCGTCTGGGCGTTCACCTCGGCGAGGGTGTCCAGCACGATGGCCAGCTTCTCCACATCCGTGCGCGCCTGACGGCTCTGGCCCAGCTCTTGGTAAGATTTGGGAATGTCCGCCAGCAATTGTACCCGCAGCGCGATGGCATCCAATTCTGCGGGTTGCGCATTCGGCAGGAACAACGCCACCAGACAGACTTCCTGTGTGGAGGCCAGCACAAGCTTCACCGCCAGACCGGCCGGCACACTGGTGCCCGCCTTCGCATCCTGCGCCAGGATACGCTTGGAAACACCGGCGGTGCCGCACTCGTCCGCCATGGAAAGCAAGGCATTGCGAAACAACGCCAGACCGGCTGCCGAAGTCTCCGGCAGCGTCCACTCCGCGAGCTGTTTCCAGCGTCCGTCTTCGTTGTCCTTGCGGATCAAGACCGCCCGGGCGGCACCACCCACCTGCCCGCACAACTTAAGAAACGTGGGCCAGAACTCTGGCGGGGCACCATTGAACTGCCGCAAACTGGCTGCTTCCTCGGCCAAGGACGGCGGCGTCTGGGCGGCATCTGGGTTGTTTGAACTCATACTATTGGGCGTTGATCTGCATCGTGCCCGCCACCCCCGGCTTCACCTGACCGTCAGGGTTGCTGCACAACACTTTGATTTTCAACAAACCGCTCGCCGGATCCACCACCGGCGAGACAAAGCTGACCTTGCCTGTCATCGGGATGGTCTTGCTGCCGGCTTCGATCTGCAGCTGGACGGTCTGTCCTTGCTTCAGGTTGTATCCGGCCTTCGCTTCCACATTGGCCACGAAATAGAACTGACGGGTATCCACCACGCGCATCAGTGGCTCCTGTGCCTTGCAATCTTCACCCACCTGCCGGAAGAACTCCACGGCAAAGCCGGTCAATGGAGAGGTGATGATGCGATCTTTCAAAAGCTCCGAGGCCATGTCCCGCTCGATGATCTCCCGCTCTTCCGCCATCTTCAGGCGTTCCACCTCGGCCACTGACAACTGATATTCCAGTTCCTTCTTGTCCAAGTCGTCTTTACTCACCGATTTCGTAGCGGCAAAGAGCTTGCGGGTCGAATCCAAGTCGGTCTTGACGGTCGCCACGCGGGCCTCCGCGGCTTGCAGTTCGGCCTTGCTGTCGGCGATAAGCTTGCGACGTTTCACTTCCAGCTCCTCCTGCCGCTTCTTCATCTCGATGAGGGTCTGTCCTTCCTTGATGGCATCCCCTTCTTTCACCAGACGTTTCTCCACGGTCCCGGCCACCGAAGCACTCAGGATAACGTCTTGAAACGGCTCCGTGACACCGGCAGCAGTGGTCTGGGCCTGAACAGAAGTCAGGTGCATACCGGCCAGTAAAACGGCCAGCACCCCGCAGCGGAGGCTCATTCGGTTGTCTTTGTTCGGCGAATACATGGCTTTTGTAAGCGACAGGTTGTCCGGCTATGTTGTGAAACTTTTAGGGGTTCGTGATGACCGAGGGACGACGTTTCTCATACTCCATACGCATCGTCTCCAGAAATGAATTATACTTCTCAGGGGTGATCTGACCGCCGCTCACCAAGACAGCAGTGCTGTCCTGCAATTCTTTTTGGGTAAAGTCCAGATTACGCTCCTTCAACAAGTTGCCCAGCACGAGATCCATCTCCAGCAACGAACGCTGGTAACGGATCACATTGTCCAAGGCCGCGATCCGCGCCCGGAACACATCCTCCTCCGCCTGCAGGACCTCGCGACTGCTCACTTTACCGGCATCTAGGCGGGCCAGTTGCGTCGCGAGCACATCCTCGTTCACTTTAACCACTTTGCTGTGGCGGTCCACATTCTCCCGGTAGCTCTGCACGGAAAAAACCGCTGACCGCAAGGTATTGGCCAAGGTAAGCCCCAGGCCATTCAACGCCCGCACGGTCGCTTCCCGACGCAACTCCGCCGCTTTCATCTCGTGTTTGCTCTTGCTGCCACCAGCCAGTGACACCCGGAACTCCAATCCCAATGACCAGCTCGGGAAATTCTGCTCTTTCGCAGCATCCCAAGAATTTCCAGGGTTATTACCCAAACCACTAAATCCGTAACCGCCCTTCAGGTCCAAGCTTGGCAGCCGTTGGTTCTTCGCCACTTTCAACCGCAACCCCTCCAGTTCAGCTTGCTGCATGAGCGAGGCGTAGCTGGGGTTCAACTCATACGCCACCATCGTCAATTTGTTGAGATCGTATTCCTGATTCTCGATGCTTGGCTCGTCGGCCGCCAACATACCAGTCGCCGTGGCTGACCAGGAGTCTGAGGTAAAAGTTGCCGTCCGGCTGCGTGCCGCGACCAAGCGCTGATTGGCCTCGTTCAAGATGGCGGTACGCCCGGCCACACCCGCCTCGGCTTGCAGCACATCAATCTCCGCCGCTTTGCCCAGCTCAACTCGCTTTTTATTGTCCGTCAGCAAGGTCTGCGCGACGCGGAGTGATTGTTTCGCGATTTTTGCCTGTTCCTGTGCCTGGTAGAGATCCCAGTAAGCCGCCTCCGCTTGGGAGATCACCTCCATGATGTTCTTCCGGTAATCTTGGAAGGAAATCTTGGAACTTATCGCCGCCGCCCGGATGCCTGCCGTAGTGACAGTCACGCCACCATTCTTCAATAATGGCTGAGTAACTGCCAACCCTACCGTGGTCACCCATTCACCGTTGGGATTGTTCGCGACGTTGACGTTATTCTCTAGAGATTGCAACGAGTAGCCCAACCGGATCTTTGCACCAGTGGGTGCCAATGTCTCGAAGGCACTGGAGTAGGTGCGGTTGCGCTCATTGTAAACGCTGGGACCGCCACCAAAGATACCGCCAAGATTCCGCTGCTGCTCTTCCGTGTTGGCCCGTCGACGATCCACAGCATCCAGACCGGCCACATACTCCGGTTCAAAAATCCCTTTCTCAGCTTTGTATCGTTCATCACTGATGATCGATTCCAGCATCCGGATCTGGAGCGACTCATTACGCGACCATACTTGTTGCAGGTAGGTATCCAGCTTCACCGGCACCCCTGCCAGTTCGTTGGTTGAAGCGTTAGCAGAAAAACAAGACAAAAATAATAATAAGTCAAAAGTCACCGCAAAAGTAACAATGTTATTATTATGTGGCCGCAAGCATTTCAGTGTCATCTGTTTATAAATCTTAATACTGCGACGGAGACTACCCTTCGCAAGACTTTGGTCAAGATGTGGTTGTAAACGAATTGTTAATTTGTGATGACCATATTTTGCTACCTTCATTACTCAGCCCTCGACATAAGGCCTCCTTAACCCAATGACAGGGCTATTCCTCCCGTATTTACTGAAGACTACTGACCTACTTCGCCAACCACTGCACGGCATCAATGACCACGTATCCGTCCACTCCAGCATTAGCTACCATCACCATTGCTTTTTCTCCGGCAGAAAATTCATATTCGCCCAACGACACGAATATCCCCTCGATAGGCGGGTTCTTTCGCTGATTCACCGTCACCGTCTTCTTGCCCCCAGCGAACTCGATCACCACCGGCACATTGCTCGCACGATTGTTGTTCGGCGGATAAGCCAACCGTACTTCATATTTCCCGGCCTTCGGCAACTTCGCCTCAAACTGCGCACTGAACTGCCCATCCTTGGCATTCCCGTCGTGGCGATAACCATCCCCCACGAACACCTTGGACGCATGGCTCTCCGTCCAATGCCCCGTCACCTTCGCGTCCGCATCATCCACCACGATGCCGCCCAGCTTCGTCGGCACCAACCCGCCCCGACTCGCCCCAGCCGGACTGTCATATTCCACGACCTGCC
>JAURFH010000085.1 GCA_030834415.1 Verrucomicrobiota bacterium
CGCCGATGGGGGCGATCGTGGGCGGGTTTGCCGAGAATGAGGAGGACTTGTTGAGCGGCGGGTTTGCGAAAGTGCCGGGACTCTTCACGGAAGTGGGGGGATGGAATAAGGTGAATGCACTTTCAGCGGCACCGGACTTTTACTCGTTTGATTCCGCGTGGACGGGCACGGAGTGGTTTTGTCTGGGGCAGTTCGCGCCGGGCGGCGCGGTCAGTTTCGGATATGGTGAGTCGTACGCCTATCTGCCGGCCAGGTTCAATCCCACCACGGGTCAATGGACGCAGGCTAATACCAATAACGGCCCCAGATTCATGAGCGCCGGATCTGGCGTTCAATTGATCGCGGCGGACACGGAGATCTATGCCATGGGGCAGGTCGATACCATTCAGGCACCGGAAGATGCGTTCGGTTGGCGGTACCATACTGGCACAGGCACTTGGACTATGATTTCCACCAATGGTTTCGGCCGTTTGATGAGCGGTGCTCCGTCCGGACCATCCTATGTCTGGGCGGGGAGCAAGCTATTCGCCCTGGGGCAGCCGGAATTCTTTTCACCCGAAGAACCGATCCGGGTGGGCTTGTATGATCCGAATACGGCTTCGTGGTCCCTGCCAGCGAGCGCACCGGTGGCGAAACTCGGCCTGACCACCAAGCCGGTCGTAGCTTTGGCGGGCAGCGAGGTGATTGTCTATGGGAAGGACTCAGTTGAGTTCGATAAAATGGTGGCCGCGCGGTTGAACCCGGCCACTGGTCTCTGGAGCACGATGAGCACGAACAATGGTCCGCAGCTTTCCGCCATGGGCAATCCGCAGCCGGTCTGGACGGGCACAGAATTGTTTGTGGAGGGCCGGACGAACGAGACCTCCAGCCAGCATGTATACTTTCTCTATAATCCGCAAACGGACACTTGGCGTCAGGCCACAGGAATCGGATCACCGCAGTCAGGCAATATAAGTGTGTTGGCGACCTTCTGGACCGGTGACGAAGTTGGAGTAGTCTATGTGGATGATGACCCGTCCAATAAAACGACGTATGTAGCCCTTTACAATCCGGTTACGGATGCCTGGCGGACCGGACCTCCGTCTCCGGTCATTGCCGATTCCAAGTCGAAGTGGGTGTGGCGGGATGGAGAAGTGTTGGCACTTGGCTACTTCAATGATGGTACAAATTATATGGGTTCCTATGCATTGCTAAACTACCGGTATGCGCCGCCGCGACTGGTTTACCTCTTCCAGAAACAGCCCATCGAATAGGACGATTATGAAGAATATTTCTGAGCGTTGGTGGCGCAGCGGGGTCTTTGCGCTGGTCTTTACGGCGGCCGGGATGCTGGTGATGGCGGCAGACACTTTTCAGTTGGAGCATGCCGGGGTGGGCAGTGGCGGCGGCACGAGCAGCGGCGGGGATTTTGTGGTGACGGGCCAGATCGGTGGGATCGGCGACGGCCATTCCGCCGGGGGCACGTTCACGCTGGAGGGCGGCTCGCTGGCGATGTTCATGGTGGTGCAAACGGCAGGTGCCCCTCTGCTCACATTGACGCGGGCGGGCAGCGACGTGGTCATTTCTTGGCCGGTGACGGCGACCGGTTTTGGGCTGGAGCAAACTGGCAGTATGTCCTCGCCAGCTTGGGGTGGAACCGGTCTTACTCCGGTGGTGGTGGGCGATTCTTACCAAGTAACGGTCCCGGCCAGCGGCGGCTCGAAATTCTTTCGCTTGCAGAGTATGCCCTAGCGGCCTGTGGGAGGGTAAATCTCGCGGTGTTTTCGCCAAGCCGAATTCGACTCGCTCCGGCCTTATCAGAGGGGGACCGGAGCGCGATGATCAGAACAGGTGACGCCTGTCTGGCCGGAGCCAACTTCCTCGGTTACCGAGCGTTTGCCCAGGATAGTGTAATGCCTCAAGGCGGCACAGAAAGCCGGCCAAGCCGCCCCTTGGAAACGGGCGGCGTGCGTGACGAGCAGAAAAACCGCCTGCTGGGTCTGCCCTTGATGATGCAGCGCTTCGGCTTCAAAGAGGATGGGTTGGGTTTCCCGGGGTCGTAGAACACGCAATTGACTGGCGGCTGTCTCGACTTCCGCCCAACGCTCAAAACCGCGTGATAGGCGCATCCAAATACTCAGCCCCCGCTTGCTTGACAAGGCGCGGGCAGGCAGTTTGTGGAACTCAAGCTCCGCAGCGCGGAAATGCCCCACTTCCAACCAGCTTTCAACTTTTGTATATTTGTCTCGTAAACGCCGCATGAAAAAGCAGGTAATCCAACTTCTGCTCATTGCTAAAAGCAGCTAACATTCCAAGACCGTGGCATGAGTGACTTTTTTTGAGTCAGGAGAGAGGAATTCGCAGGAGAATTAGCCTGCTGGCGGTCTTGCTGATGGAGATAGCTGGCAAGCAACTCACGCCGTAAGTGATTAATGGCTAGTCCGATATGGATGCTCCATAATCCGAGCGCCGATGGTTTAACCAACTATGGTGTCGTGCCGCCAGTGCTTGGACAGATTCTCAAGGATTTGTGCACTTTCAGTGGCGGCCCTGAAAAATGCTCCATAACAGGACACTGTTTCCGCTTTATAGACACATCAGGTAACGAACCGTCTGAGATTTGAGAAACCCTGTTTGTTCTTATGCGAGGTGAGGCATCAGGAAGATGAGCTGACAAACACGAAGCGACTGAAATATCTCAGCAGCCTTGGTGGGGAGGTTTTAACCGGCGCAATAAATGGAATCGGGCATGAGATGAGATGCTCTAAACGGGGATTGCCATGGCCCCAGCCAACCATTAGTATAAGCGTGTTTAGCTGGGAACTTACTGCATCCGATGGGTTTGATACGGATGGGATACAAGCATGTGGAACCCCGCCGGGTATAGTTAACACCCGCTGAGCGCATTGTTTAAATTGTCATGGCTGCAACACTGACTGAGAGCGAGAAGGCTCAACTCGAACAGACCATCGATATGTTCGAGGTCATCACGCAGTCCCAGCCGCAGGACTACCAGTCGCTCGAAATTCTCAAGGAAGCTTACATCAAGCTGAACCGTGAGAAGGACATGATCAACACGTCCAAGCGGATCGCTTCGGCGTATGTGCAGCTGGGCCAGCTTTCTTCGGCCATTCTTGAGTACGAGAGCATCTTGCAAAAATATCCGGATGACCCGGATGTGCAGCAGGCGCTGTCGGACATCGAGAATCAGGCCACCAATCTTTCCGGACCGGCCCCGATGATGGAGGTGGCGGAGAGCAAGGGGTCTGGAACAAGCTTCATCACGAAGGCGAGCGTTGGCGGAGTGGCGCAAGAGCTGGAAGATGGCAAGGCCATGATGCGCAAGATCTTCGTGGACGGTAAGCTGATCAATGCGGGCGATTTCGACATGTATTGGAACACGCCTTCCGACAAGGAACCGTCGCATGCGATCGAGCCCTTCATCCAAATCATCGCTGACAAGGGGCTGGTGTCGATCGAGCAGTCGCTAAAAATCATCACTGAACGGGCACGGTTGGCTTACATGCCGCTGGAGAAGTTCGATGTGGATATGGAGCTGGCGCGCAGTTTCCCGAAAGGGACGTGCCGCCGCTGGTGTGTGGTACCGATCGACCGTATGAGCAAGACGGTCATTGTGGCGACCACCAATCCGTTCAACAAACAGGCTGCGGCCGAACTGGAGAAGGCTACGAATTACCGGTTGCTCTGGTATATCTCGCCGCCGGCTGATCTGGTCAAAGTTCTGAAACGCGTGTTCCGCTAACCTGAAAGACAAAGCGTATGCCTCCTGTAAAATCATTTGGTGAACGTATCGCGGATGCGTTGGTGGAAGATGGTGTGCTCACCGGCAAGCAGGTCGAGGAGTTGCTGGAGCTGCAGAAGAAAGAAGGTACCCGCCTCCTCAAGCTGCTCATCGATAAGTCCTATGTCAGCGAGACGGACATGACTGTCTGCATGGGCCGCGTGCTTAACACTCCTCCAGTGAATCTTGCCCGGGTCGGCATTCAGCCCGAGGTCGCGACCATCATCCCCAAGGAAGTCGCCACCAACCATAAGGTCATCCCGGTCTCACGCCTGGAGAACAAGCTGTTTCTGGCGATGGCCGATCCGCTGAACGTGCTGGCTTTGGACGACGTGAAGCGTATCACCAAGCTGGAAGTCCAGCCGTTGATCGCCTCGGAAAAGGCCATTCTCGACAAGCTGAACAACTTGGAGACTGGCCGGGCGAGCATGGAAGATATCATCCAGGAGGCCGATAAACAGGCCGAACTGGAAGCCGAGGCTGAAGGCGCTGAACTGATCGCCGATGCCTCGGATGATTCCAATCCGGATGCTTTGGCTGCGGCGGGCGAAGAGGCTCCGGTCATCAAGCTGGCCAACCTGATTCTCGTGCAGGCCATCAAGGACAAATCGAGCGATATCCATATCGAGCCTTTCGAGAAGATGGTGCGCCTGCGTTACCGCACGGACGGTGCGCTGGTGGATATGCCGCCGCCACCGAAGAACATGCAGATGGCGCTGAGCTCGCGTCTTAAGATTATGTCCAATCTGGACATCGCCGAACGTCGTCTCCCGCAAGACGGTCGTATGCGCATGAAGGTGGCCGGGCGCGACATCGATTTGCGCGTCTCGTTCCTCCCGGTGGTGCATGGTGAGAAGATCGTGTTGCGTGTTCTCGATAAATCGAACTTGTCCGCCAGCATGGACAAGCTGGGTTTGGATCCGGACAGCAACAAGCGCATGCGCGCGGCCGTGGATGCTCCGCATGGTCTTATCTTGGTGACCGGTCCCACGGGCTCCGGCAAGACCACCACGCTTTACTCCTGTCTGAACGAGCTGAACAACCCGGATTACAACATCGTCACTTGCGAAGACCCGGTGGAGTTCCAGATCCCCGGCATCAACCAAGTGCCGATCCGCAAGGAGATCGGCCTGACCTTTGCCGCAGCGTTGCGCTCCATCCTACGTCAAGACCCGGACATCATCATGATCGGAGAGATCCGTGATGAAGAGACTTGCGAGATCGCGGTGGAAGCGGCGCTTACTGGTCACCAGGTGTTGAGCACGATGCATTGTAACGATGCGCCCGGTGCCGTGACGCGTATGGATGACATGGGCATGGCGCCCTTCCTCATCTCCTCGTCCGTCATTCTGGCGTGCGCCCAGCGTTTGATGCGCCGTATCTGTTCCGTTTGCAAAGAGCCCATCTCCTACCCGGACAAGATGTATCAGGACTTGGGCATCGACCCGAATTTCTTCGCCGGTTCCCAGCTCTTCAAGGGCCGTGGTTGTGACCGTTGCAAGAACTCCGGCTATGCCGGCCGTTGCGCGATCATCGAGATCATGACGGTGACGGATGAGGTCCGTAAGATGATCCTCAAACGTGCATCTGGCATGGAGATCGGTGCGGTGGCGGTGAAGGAAGGCATGAAGACGCTGCGGATGGTGGCGTTGGACAAGGCGCGCGAAGGCATCTCCACACTTGAGCAGGCGCTGGCTCTGACCATGGGCGACCACTAGGCATGCCGGGCCGCTGACAGGGCATGAAACGCGTCCTCTTCGTGGATCATGTAGACCGCGTCTTGGGCGGCGCGGAGCTGAACATCGTCGAGCTCCTCACTCGTTCCTCCCTGCCCCATGATTGGCGGGTAGCGTGTGCCTGTCCGGACACGAGCCCATTGCATTGTTCGCTTACGGCTGGTGGTGTCGAGTGTCTGGACTACCGCATCCCGTCTGCTTTGAGTGAGGCCCGATTTGTCGACCGTTCTTTTCCGCTAAAACGTTTCTTCCAATGGCCGGCCGCCATGCGGGAAGCCCGTTGGCAATTGCACACGCTTATCGGTCAGTTCAAGCCGGACGTTCTGATCACCTGCACGAACAAGGATCACTTCGTGGCCGGGGCCGCTTGTCGTCTGGTGAAGTTGCCGCATGTCTGGTGGGTGAATGATGCGCTGACGAGCGACTTCTTTTCCTGGCCCACGCGGATGGCCTTTCGGTGGCATGCCCGTGAGGCGGACCGTTTGGTCGCAGTTTCAGACTATTGTCGTGACGCCCTGATCCGGCTGGGGGTGGCCGGAGAAAAGGCAGTCACCATCCACAATGGCATACCGCCTCTGACCATCGATACTGGCCGCAGTGGCACACTGCGCGAGTTCTTCAGTATACCGACCAATGAGCTGCTCTTCGGTTCGGCGGGCCGTTTCACGCCGTGGAAGGGGCAAGAACTTTTTCTCGAACTCGCCCGGCGCTGGGTGGCTGATGGTAAGCCCGGCCATTTCATCCTCATCGGTCGTGCGTTCAATGAAGAGCAATGGTTTGAGGAAAACCTTAAGCAGTTCGTGACCAAGCACAAGTTGGAGGAGCGGGTGCATTTCGCTTCCTTCCAGAGCAACCTGCCAGCGGTGTTGATGGAGTTTGATGCCTTTCTGCACACTTCGCTGAGTCCGGAACCTTTCGGCCGGGTGCTGCTGGAGGCGATGATCGCGCGGGTGCCGGTCATCGCGGCCCATGCGGGTGGCGTGCCGGAGATCATCCAAGATGGAGAAAACGGATTGCTCGCCAAGCCGGGAGAAGTGCAGGATTATTACCGGCAATTGGCGAGGCTGGCCGGTTCGGAAAGAGACCGGCAGACGCTGGCGGCAGCGGGTCGTGAGAAAGCGTTGCGTCATTTCACCCTGAACCGGGTGGGACAGCAGTTCGACAAGTTGCTCAACGGGCTCGTTTCGTAGTATATATAAGCAGGCTCATGCAGTTGATATTTGTCACCTTGGGTTATCACCCGGACTCCGTTGGCGGGGCATACCGCTACATCGCGGACCTCGCTGAGCGACTGGCTGCACGCGGCCATGAAGTCTCGGTCATCTACCCGGTGGCAGCGGGTGTGTCCCTGGAGCAGGATACCCTCAATGGGGTCAAGCGGCTGCGGTATCCAGACGCGGAAGGCATGTTTTTCGCCAACTGGAACACGGAAAACCGACTTGCCCGTTTGTTGTGGTTGCAAGCGACCCATTACGGGAAGAAACCCGCCCAGACCATCATCTGTCATGCATTCTTCTCGCCGTTACTGCATGTCTTAGGTCCCACCACGCTGTTTCTTTTCACCGGACCTTGGGCGGAGGAATACCGTTTTGCCCGTCAGGCTCAAGAGTTGGGTGTTGGGCGCAAGGCGTTGGATGTGGTCATCCGTCGCACCATGCGCATCTCGGAAGGTCAGGCGCTGCGCCGCTGTCGCGCCATCGTCACCATCAGCCAGTATTACCAGCGGGAATTACCGCAGTGGCATGGTGAAGGTCTGCCTCCGGTGCGGGTCATCTTCGGCGGGGTGGACCTCCAACGTTTCCAGCCGCCTGCCGATCGTCCGTCCGTTCGGGCCCGTTGGAAATTGGTGGATCAAGATTTTCTTTTCCTCACTGTGCGCCGGTTGGATCCGCGCATGGGGCTGGCGAATCTCCTCCGCGCTTTTGCGCCGGTGGCGTTGAATTTTCCGAATGCCCGGCTGTGGCTGGCTGGCAAAGGGCCAGAGGCTCCAGCCTTGGAGGCACTCATACGCGAATTGAAGCTGGAGCATCATGTGCGTCTGCTGGGTTTTGTGCCGGAAGCGGACTTGCCGTCGCTCTATGCGGCGGCGGATTGCACGCTGATGCCTTCCCTTGATCTGGAGGGCTTCGGTCTCGCCACGGTGGAATCACTGGCCTGTGGTACGCCAGTCATGGGCACCTTGTCCGGAGCCACGCCGGAATTGTTACGTCCGTTGGATCCGCATCTGTTATTTGAAGCAGGTGAGCCTGCCGCCCTTACGAATCGACTGGAGACAGTGCTTAAAAAACCGGCCTCGTTGCCGGCTCGTGATAAATGCCGAGCCTATGCGGAAGAACGTTTCTCCTGGGATCTGCCGGTGAATAAATTCGAGGACGTGCTGAAGCAACTCACGGAGGGCGTGTGAGGATACTTGAGTTGGGCAAGTTCTATCCGCCGTATAAGGGTGGAATGGAAACCTTGCTGGAATGCTGGTCGCGCGGTTTTGTCCGGCGGGGTGCGGAAGTGAACTGTGTGGTCGCGAATACCAGCGGCCAATCCGTGCATGAAGTGCTGGATGGTGTGCAGGTGCATCGGTTGGCCAGTCATGGCACGCTTTTCTCGACTTCGTTGTGTCCCGGATATCTGGGAGTGACCAAGCGTTTTCCAGCCGATGTCTGGCAGGCGCATTTTCCCAATCCACTTGCCGACCTTGCCTGTCTGCGCGGTGATCCCAAGACACCGCTGGTTCTCACCTATCACAGTGACATCGTGCGCCAGTCCTCGGTCCTGCGGTTTTATCGTCCCATCTTGAAGCGCTTATTGGAGCGGGCAGATGCCATCGTGGTGGCCACGCCCAATCACTTGAAATACTCGCACACCTTGCCACCCTACGCGGCCAAGGTAGAGGTTATCCCATTCGGCATCGACCAACGGCGCTATACCGAGACGGATGCCGCAGAACAGGCTGAGATTGCCCGCTTGCGTGAAAGTGCTGGCGGCAGACGGATTTTGCTAAACATCGGGAGGCTGGTCGGCTATAAGGGACAGGGCTGTTTGGTGGAAGCCATTCGGGGCTTGGATGTGACGCTCTGGATTGCGGGTACCGGACCTCTGCAGACAGAGCTGGAATCGCAGGTGGTGCGGCTGGGCATATCTGACCGGGTGCGTTTTTGGGGTGGAGTGGATGACCGGCAGCTGGCTGCGTTGCTGAAGGCCTGCGATGTGTTTGTGTTGCCTTCCATCACGCCTAATGAAGCTTTTGGGATAGTGCAGATCGAGGCCATGGCCTGCGGCAAGCCCATCATCTGCACAGACCTTCCCTCCGGGGTGCCGTGGGTGAACCAACACGAAATCACCGGACTGGTGGTGAAGCCTGGCGATGTCCAGGAACTGCAGCAGGGCATCAAGAAATTGACCGGACAGCCGGACCTCGCCCGTCAAATGGGTGAGCAAGGCCGTCAACGTGCTTCAGTGGAATTCACTGAGGACCGCATGATCGATCGCTATTGGGAATTGTTTCAGCGTTTGCGCCAACGCGCATGATCAACTTCAAGACATACCTGGCCGTATTGGTCATGTCCGCCGCGGTCTCCTATCTGTTGACCCCGCTGGTGCGTCGTCTGGCTTTCCGTTGGAAGGCGATCGATCAGCCTGATGCCAGAAAGGTGCACAAGCAGCCCATGCCCCGGTTGGGCGGCATCGCTGTCTTCGCCGGGTTTTGCGCGCCATGGGCGTTATTTTACCTGCTGAATAACCGCGTCTCAGCCACGTTCCAGAATTATGAGAAGCTGTTCCTTGCGCTGATGATCGGGGCCGGTCTCATGCTGTTGCTGGGTGTGGTCGATGATATCAAAGGCCTCAACGCCAAACAGAAATTCTCTTTCCAGATCATGACTGCTCTGGCGATGTACTTCGGCGGTTACCAGATCACTTTGCTCAGTAATCCTTTTGGAAACTCCATCGCACTTGGCTGGCTGGCGCTGCCGGTTTCCATTCTCTGGATTGTGGGTGTGACCAATGCCATCAATCTGCTGGATGGTATCGATGGATTGGCCACCGGCATCACCGTCTGCATCGCTTTGTCTCTGGCGATCATCAACATCATCAATGACAACATCATTGTAGCGTTGCTCACGCTGTGCCTGGCCGGGGCCTGTCTGGGTTTCCTGCCGTATAATTTTTCACCCGCGAAAATCTTCCTGGGAGATTCCGGCAGTCTCTTCATCGGACTGGTGCTGGCGGGCATCGGCATGCTGTCGCTTTTCAAGGTCACGACAGCGGCCATTGTCATCGTCCCGGTGGTGCTTTTTGGTATTCCATTGTTTGATACCACCGCTGTGTTCTTCGGGCGGCTGATGCGCGGCGACCCGCTTTTCAAGGCGGACAAGACACATCTGCATCATCGTTTGCTACGCCTGGGTCTGGATCACCGGCAGGCTTCACTTTTACTCTATGCGGTTTCGGCGGCCTTGGGTGGCGTGGCGGTGTATGTGAATGTCAACCACACGCCGCGCATGGTTGTTATCGTGAGTGCTTTGGTGATGGTCCTGGCGATTTGTGTGCTGTTCGTCTTGCGCAACCCGGACAAGCCCAAGGATAATCCCTGAGCATGCTTACGCTGGAATCAGCCCTTGAACGCATCCTTGGCCGCATTGCCCTGTTGCCGTCGGAAACTGTCTCTCTCTCGCAGGCGGATGGGCGTGTGTTGCGGTTCGAAGCGCTTTCGCTTACGGACCTGCCTGCGTTCGATAATTCTGCGATGGATGGTTACGCCGTCCGTGCCGCTGAGACGGCAGGCGCAGCCCCAGATTCTCTCAAGTGGCTGAAGCTCACCGGCCAGATCGCAGCGGGCGAAGCGCCCAATTGCTCCGTCGAATCTGGAACTGCTGTCCGCATCTTCACCGGATCCATGATGCCCTCGGGAGCGGATGCCGTGGTGATGCAGGAGGACACGCTGACATCGCCAGAAAGACCCGGTGAAGTGGCCATCAAAGACGGGGTGAAGCCGTGGGAAAATGTGCGCTTCAAAGGCGAGGATGTGAAGCGCGGCAAATCTGTGGTGCCGGTCGGCACACGTTTGACTGCGGCGCAGATCGCGGTGATGGCCGCGTGTGGAATCGGGCAAGTCAAAGCGACCCGTCAGCCCGTGGTCGGATTGCTTGCTACGGGGAGTGAACTGGTGGAAGCCGGTCAACCGCTCCAGCCCGGCCAGATCTATGAGAGTAATCGTCTCATGCTCGCCTCCTTGCTGGGCAAATGGGGTGTGCGAACGATCATCTACCCTATCGTCACCGATACACTGGAAGCCACGCGTGTGGCTTTGCAAAAAGCGTTCAGTGAATGTGATGCCGTGGTGACCTCAGGAGGTGTTTCGGTCGGGGGATTCGATTTCGTTAAAGACGCCTTCACTTCGCTCGGTGGCAAGTTGGACTTCTGGCGCGTCTCCATCAAACCTGGCAAGCCCTTCGTTTTCGGTGAATGGGATGGCCGTTTTCTTTTTGGTCTGCCGGGCAATCCCGTCTCCGCCTTTGTCACAGCCGCGGTCTTGATGCGTCCTGCGCTCATGCGCATGCAAGGCATGGCCGATGTTTCGCTGCCCACGGTGAATGCGATCGTGGCGGAGCCGATCACCAATCGCGGTGACCGTCGCCATTTCGTGCGAGTCATTCTGGATGCCGCAGGTAATGTGAAGCTCGCCGGCACGCAAGCTTCGCATCAACTCCACTCGCTGGCGGCGGCCAATGCCCTGCTGGATGTCCCGCCGGATACCACTCTCGCCACGGGCACTTCGGTGAAGGTGTTTCTCATCTAGCGCTTTCTTCCTTCTTGGCGGGCACGGGCGGCTTGTATTCAATATGTGCCATGTACCCCTCAGTCCGGCCAATTGTCGGTCGTAGCATCCTGCTGCTCGCGCTGCTCATTGCCCTTGCCCAAGTGCGCACAGCCTGCGCACTCGAACCGTGGGCCGATGACAAATTGCCCGTCACCAACGGACTCGAACTCTGGCTGGATGCCGCCCGCCAGAACAACGCACGAAGCGCTCTCAAGCTGCCGCCCCTTTCCGAAAACAGTGCCGCTGATACGTGGTTCGACAGCTCCGGCCTTGGCCGCCATGTCACGCAACGCCTCAACGACAGCCGCCCGCGCTTCCACGCAGTCGTGAACTCCGCGAGCTTTCGCTTCGACGGCAAAGACGATTTCCTGAGCGCGGCAAATCTTGATGCCTCCTTCACCAACGCCACCGTCTTCATCGTCGCCGCACCGAAGAATAATGGCGGCACCTATCCCGGCTTCCTCGCTTTCAATAAACGTGGCGTGAATGATTACGTCAGCGGCCTGAACGTGGACCTTGGCGCCAAGGGCACGCCGCAGTTCACCGTATTGAATGCCGAAGGAGCTGGCTTTCGCGGTGCCGTAAATCTGCTTAATTCTGGTTTTACTTTCGGTCGCTTTCATACGGTGACATTGCAGGCGGGCACCGGCACGAGTGGCGTGCGCCTTTTTGTCGATGGCCAAGACCAAGGCCGCCGTGAGCGCAAAGAATCCTCCATGATTATGGATGAACTCGTCATCGGTGGGCGCTCCTACTCCAACACCCCGGACCTGCCTTCCGTGCAAAGTTTCTTCACGGGCGACATCGCCGAGGTGTTGATCTTCAATCGCGTCCTTTCGGGCGGTGACCGCGCCAAGGTGGAAAATTATCTCGCGGACAAGCACACCGCACTGACGAGCACGGATGATCCTACCGGCATCCGTCCGTTGGAGATCGTTAAGGACCCGCCGCTGGTTCACATGCTAGTGCCGGGCTTCACGGTGAAGGAGTTGCCGGTGCAAATCCCCAACATCAATTCCATCAAGTATCGCCCGGATGGCAAGCTGGTCGCCCTCGGCTACAACGGGCAGATTTGGATTCTTTCGGACACCGATGGCGATGGGCTCGAGGACAAGGCCACCTTGTTCTGGGATAAGAACACGATGCGCGGTCCCATCGGCATGGCGCTCACGCCACCGGGTTACGCGAAGGGCCAAGGCGTCTTCGTGCCGTCCAAGGGCAAGCTCTCGCTCATCGTGGACAAGGATGGCGATGACAAGGCGGATGAAGAGATCATCGTGGCCACCGGCTGGAAGGAGATCACGCAGAACGTGGATGCCATTGGCTGTGCCTTGGACAAGGATGGCAACATCTACTTCGCCCTCGGCACGGCGAACTACGCGAATGGTTATCTCCTCGATAAAGACACCGGCAAAGCGGCGTACGATATCAAGTCCGAGCGCGGCACCGTGCTGAAGGTGTCGCCGGATTTCTCCAAGCGCGAGATTATCTGCACCGGCATCCGCTTCCCCGTGGCGATGCATTTTAACAAGGAAGGCGACCTCTTCGCCAGTGAACAGGAAGGCGCGACATGGCTGCCGAACGGCAATCCCTTCGATGAACTCTTGCACATCCAACCTGGTCGTCATTACGGCTTCCCGCCGCGTCATCCGAAACATCTGCCGAATGTGGTGGATGAACCGAGTGTGTTCGATTACGCGCCGCAACATCAGTCCACCTGCGGCTTTAATTTCAATTATGGCGTGAACGGTGGACCGACCTTTGGCCCCGCTTTCTGGGCCGGAGATATTTTGATGACGGGCGAGTCGCGTGGGAAAATATTCCGCACCAAGCTGGCGAAGACTGCGGCTGGCTACGTCGCGCAGAATCAGGTCATCGCGTGCCTGAACATGCTGACTACGGACATCTGCATCTCGCCGCGCGGCGATGCGATCGTGTCCACACACAGCGGTAAGCCGGATTGGGGCACAGGCCCCAGCGGCACGGGCAAGCTCTTCCGAATCTCTTACACGGACAAAGAAGCGCCTCAGCCAGTCATCACTTGGAGCGCGAGTCCCACGGAGATCCGCGTGGCCTTTGATCGCCCACTGAATCCAGCCAAGCTGAAGAATCTGGCGGAGGAGGCGAAAATCACGCAGGGCAAGTATGTGCAAGCCGGTGATCGCTTTGAAGGCATGTGGCCGGGCTATCAGGTCATCAAAGATCAGAAAGCCACGCCGCGCTACAATGTGCCGGTGCTGGGTGTCAGCGTCTCCGCCGATCAACGCACCCTCACGCTGATCACTCCGCCGCGCACGGCGGCGGTGAATTACTCGATCGAACTGCCGGGACTCGCCAAGGGCTCCAGCGGCAATGATGCGTATCCAGACATCGATCTGGTCGCCAATCTCAACGGTGTAAGCTTTAAATGGGAATCTAAAGATGGCACAGAAAAATGGAGCGGTTGGTTGCCACATGTAGATTTGCAAATCGCCAAAGTTTTGACCCAAGGCAGTGCCGAACACGAACATCTGTGGAATCATTTAAGAAAAGGCGGCAGCACACTGTTTACCTGTTCGCTAGATTTGAATCACATGTTGCAACCGGAAATTCAGCCCGGAGCCAAGCTTGATTATGAATATGCTGCCGAGGAGGCCATTCTTTCCTTCTCTAGCAATCCAGAAATTTTTGTAGTGGCACCTGAAGGGCGTGCGATGCCCAAATCTGACACTGCTTTTTGGCATCGTCTGCTAAAGCACAAAACAACCAACTCTGCTTGGTTGCCATTTCAGTTTATAATGTTACCAGAAAGAGCTGAAGCTTTACCGGTCCTTTCGTTACTATGGCAAGTTGAGGAGCCTAATTTTAACAGCTTCGAAGATAACCCAACAACACGTCCCTTCCCCCTCCGCCGTTTCTTCCTCCCCGGCGCGCAACCGACTGTCGAACCAGTCAAGCTTGCCTCGGAGCGTGAGATCCCCGAACTCGCCGGGGGCAACTGGTTGCGCGGGCAGAAGCTTTTCCTCAGCGAACAGGCCGCTTGCTCGAAATGCCATCAGGTGGGTGGTGTCGGTGGCAAGCTCGGTCCCGATCTCTCCAATCTCATCCATCGCGATTACGTGAGTGTGCTGCGGGATATCCGCGAGCCGAGTGCGGCCATCAATCCCGATCACACTGCCTTCAACGTGGAGTTAAAGGATGGCGATGTTCTGACCGGCGTGGTGTTAGCGGATGCCTCAGATTCCATCACACTGGGCAATGCGAGTGGCCAGCCAGTGCGCATTCCCAAGTCGAATTTGAAAAGCGTGAAGCCTTCTTCGCTCTCTTTGATGCCTGAGGGGCTCGACAAGGGTCTGGGCGAAGCGGGTCTGAAAGATTTGATGACGTTCCTGATGACGGTGCCGCTGGAGCCCGCGCCCATCGAGATTGGCGGGGCGCCTCCCGCGCGCTCACGGAAGGAGTTTGAGGCTGTGACCAAAGAGCTCGAGCCATTGCCCGCGCAATTGAAACCCATGCACATCGTTCTCTGTGCTGGCCCCAAAGACCACGGGAAGGGCGAGCATGATTATCCGCTCTGGCAGAAACGCTGGTCCAAGCTGCTGCCGTTGAGCGAGGGCGTGACCGTGAGCACCGCCGACAAATGGCCGAGCGCGGAACAATTCGCGAAGGCTGACGTCATCTGCTTCTTCAATAACAACCCGGCGTGGTCGGAGGACAAGGGCAAGGAACTGGACAGCTATCTCGCGCGCGGCGGCGGCGCGGTTTATTTCCATTGGGCGGTGGAAGCGCGCGGCGATGCTGAGGCCTTTGCCCGGCGCATCGGATTGGCTTCCAATTCACCATTGCTTAAGTACCGTCATGGTCCATTGGATCTGCAATTCTACGACCATCCGCTCGCACGTGGATTCAATGCGACGAGCTTCACGAAAACGAAGTTCATCGACGAATCCTACTGGCTTTTCCGTGGTGACGAGAAAGACGTGCAACTCTTGGCGAGTTCCGTCGAAGATGGTGCGCCACGCCCGCAGCTATGGACGCGCAATTTGGGCAAGGGTCGCGTATTCGTGAGCGTGCCGGGACATTATAACTGGACCTTTGACGATCCCATATACCGCGTGCTTGTGTTCCGCGGCATCTGCTGGGCAGGCAACCAGCCGCTCGACCGGCTCACGGAGCTCGCTCCCATCGGGGCGCGTATCAGCGAGTGAGCGCCTTACTTCATCCACCCGAGCGATTTTAGGAACAGCTCGGTCTGGATGAGGGCGTCATTGAAGAGCACGCCATCGAACATCAGGTATCCGTGCGGGCCGCCTTCGTTCACGGTCAATTCGCAGCGGTTGCCTGCCTTGAGCATGGCTGCTTGGAATTTCAACGCGCCCTTAAATGGCGTCGTTTTGTCGCCACTGCCATGCAGGATGAGTGTGGGTGGCACACCCGGCTTCACTTGGTCAGCGGGTGAGAGCTCCTGCCAGCGCGCACCGATGAGTTTGTTCCCGTAGCCTTCGGCGGACGTGTCGATCACGGGGTAATACAACACCATCGCATTCGGCACGCTGGAAAATTTCATATCGTCCGTAGATTCATCCACGCCATGGAACAACGCGGTGCTGGCAGCCACATGACCACCAGCCGAACCGCCGTTCACTGCGATACGGTTGGGGTCGATGCCCAACTCTTTGGCATTTGCCCGGATATAACGCATCGCTGAGCGGCCGTCCTTCACGCAGTCGAATACGGTGTTCGTGCCCTTCGTTGTGACGAGCCGGTATTCCAGGCTGATGCCGACCATGCCCAGCTCGGCGAAATGCGCGGCAAAAGGATACATGCGCCGCGGTTCGCCGCCCCGCCAGCCGCCGCCATGGATGGTTAAAAAGCATGGGCGTTTATCGCCGGGCTTCAGTCCTTTGGGTTCGAAGATGTGCAGATGCAGCTCCCGTCCGGTGATCTCTTTATAGACAACCTTACGGGTCGGCTCTTGTTTCGCCGCCAGTTGAGCGGCTGGGTCCAGAGGCTTGGGTGCTGCTGCGTGGCTGGTCAACGTGGATAAGGCCAAAGCCAAGGCACAAATCAGTTTGAAGGGGCGCATGAGGAGATAGAAGCGCAGCCGCCCTCCAGACGGAAGAAAATTTCTGACAGAATGCCCGATGTGGTGTCTAATCCTCGTTATGGGAATACAGGCACCGTTGTTGCGGCTGGAAGGATTGTCGAAACAATACCCTTCCGCGGAAGGCGCCGCGCCGCTTTATATCTTGAAAGAGGTCAGCATCGATATCGCTCAAGGCGAGTCGGTGGCCATCATCGGCCCCTCCGGCTCCGGCAAGAGCACTCTTCTGAATGTCCTCGGTACGCTCGACCTTCCCAGTGGTGGCAAGGTGACTTTTGGCGGGCGCGACCTTACCCAGCTCGATGAACACGCCCTCGCCACGCTCCGCAATAGCGAGATCGGTTTCATTTTCCAATCCCACCACCTTCTGCCGCAATGCACCGTGCTGGAAAACGTCCTCGTGCCTACCTTGGCCAAGGGCAGTCCGCATGGACCGGAGTCCGTGGAGCGGGCGAAGCGCTTGCTGCAACGGGTCGGTTTGTCCGAGCGTTTGAGCCATCAGCCGGGCCAGTTGTCTGGTGGTGAGCGCCAGCGTGTCGCCGTGGTGCGTGCGCTCATCAATCAACCCAAGCTTGTCCTGGCGGATGAACCGACGGGCGCCTTGGACCGCGCCTCAGCGGATAACCTCGCGCAAGTGCTGGTCGAGCTGAACAAGGAAGAAGGCGTGACGCTCATCGTCGTGACCCACGCACCGGACCTCGCGAGCAAGATGCAACGCGTCTTGGAATTGCAGGATGGAAAACTGGTGGAGAAGAAGGGTTAACCGCTGATGCATACTGATACACAGAGATGGAGCATGAGGGAAAGGGACGGGGAAACGTCCAACGTCCAACGCTCAACTTCCAACATCCGAAGCGGTGCGCGAATGTTTCTGCACGCTATCTGTGTGAATCTGTGTCCATCTGTGGTTAAAACGAATTCGGAGGCTGGCGTATGATGAGCTTTGGGACATTGGTGCGACGCAGTCTCGCGTATCATTGGCGGGCGCATCTCGGCGTGTTGCTGGGAGCGATCGTCGGGAGCGCCGTGTTGATCGGCGCTTTGTTGGTCGGCGATTCTGTACGCGCGAGCCTGAAGAATCTGGCGTTGTTGCGATTGGGTCAGACGGAACAGGCACTGGCTTCAAATGATCGCTTCTTCCGTT